>JAYTSG010000033.1:0-63395 GCA_043745785.1 bacterium
ATTTGACGGAGCACAGTACTCTGTAGGAAAACCAATTACTCACCGTGTAGAAGAATTATTATCAGGTGTACGAGCACCAATAGTAATCAAGCTTTATGGGGATGATATTGATAAGTTAAGAGCTTATGGAACAACCATTGTTGGACTACTTGATAATGTCTCTGGGGTGACCAATCCTCAACTTTCTCGTGACATCAAAGTGCCAGAAATTCATATTTACCCAGATAGAGATATTCTAGGAAAACTTGGAGTCTCTCCTGGAACACTTGGTGAAGAAATAGAATCTGGCTTCTTGGGTAATACTGTTGGGGAAGTTCTTGAGGGTCTTCAGAGAATCCCTATTGTTACAAAACTTGATAATGAAAGCAGAAACTCATTTGGAGGATTACGTGATACGTCGATAAGTGAAATAGGTTCTTCTATTGGAAACCTATCAGCAATTGAAGTAGCTGAAGGAAGAAACAAGATTACTCATGAAGGTGGTAAACGAGTTGTTGTTGTGAGTGCTAATTACGAAGGGAAAGATATTGTGGGCGCAGTGGATGCAGTAAAGAGCAAGTTAGAAAATCAGACACAGCCAGAAAATATCACCATCTCGTATGAAGGAACGTATAAAAGTCAAAAAGAGAATAGTCTTCGTTTAGCAATTCTCTTCTTAGCTGTTATTGTTCTTATTTCCTTTATTCTCTACAGAGCATTTCCTTCAGCTATTCTTGTATCTCTTATCATGATTAATATCCCAACAGCTCTTTTTGGAGGGTTGGTTGCGGTATGGATGACAGGAGGAAGTATTAGCTTGGCCCACTTGGTAGGATTTATTTCTCTTGCAGGAATTGTTTCTAGAAATGGAATTATTCTTATTAGTCGTACCATTGATCTTTCTACTAATGAAAATAGGTTTATGTCTCCTGAGATTATCAGAGAAGCAACCAGAGAAAGAATTGTGCCAATCCTTATGACATCTATTGTGACAGCTTTAGCACTTGTACCTCTACTCTTAAATGGATCAGCTCCTGGGAAAGAATTCTTACACCCGCTTGCTATTGTTATGACAGGAGGACTAATTACTTCGACGATAACATCATTACTCTTTATGCCGGTATTGCTTAATAAGTTTAGTAAGTGGATATAAAAGGTTCGATGGCGACATCAATAAAAAATACCTATTTTAAAGTAGGTATTTTTTATTGATGTAACTAGCCTTCTCGTGCTAGCACGTTTGGGTGTCCCCAGCAGGGATCTCTCCGACTCGCAACAAAAGGCATAGTCGCTCGCTATGTGCCCAGCATAAACTCGTTAGTTTAACTGCCAATTTCAAGAGCTTGAATACAAGCTAAGAAATTTGGTAGCCTTCGGTTCTTCACCTGCATGAGGAACTCAGACAAAAGAAAAACATCACAGGATAAAGTGTTATGTTTTTCTTTTGTTGTGTCCCCAGCAGGGATCGAACCTGCGACCGTCTGCTTAAAAGGCAGCTGCTCTACCGGCTGAGCTATAGGGACATTTTATTTTTATTAATTTTTCTCTTTTTAAGCTCACTTTCTTTTAAAGGCAACCGGCAATACTTTCTTGCTAGCTGAGCTGTGGGAGCTTTTTCTTTGGTGAGAGTAGTGAAGATTCTACCATAAATAACTAGATTAATCTAGGGGGAAAAAGGGTTAGTTGTTTTTCATATGCCTATTTATAGACGAGAGTGAATGCCTTAAAACTATTGACGAGAGCTGGTTGCGTAAATATATCCCTTAGTGCTTTGAAACTTCACGAGAGGGTATTCGTTCGTCGTTCGTAATGGTCCACCAGTAATATACCAAATGAGCCATACGAACCAGAATACAGCGAAGACAATACCGAGAGCTTTAAACATATAGAAAGTATACAACAAACTTTCCTATTTCGTAGCTTATTTCTGACAGGTATTACAAAAATGTGCGCTACGTCCACCTATTTTCTTTTTCCCCACTCTGCCCATGCAGTTTTCTTGAAGACATTCTTTGCCGTGACGGAGGTACACTCTATGTTTTCCTTGGAAAGTTCCACGACCTCCGTCCACATTTCGATAGTCGCTCATGCTGTCACCACCAAAGTCTATACCAGAGGATAAGACATTCTTAATGTTTTCATAGAGAGCAATTTTTTCTTTTTCTGTGAGTGTTGTTACATCACGAAGTGGATTTATACGCGCAAGGTGGAGCGCTTCATCGGAGTAAATGTTACCAACGCCAACGAGTACTGTTTGATCAAGAAGTATACTTTTGATGAGCCCACTCTTTTTTCTTTCAAGTATTTTCTTAAAAATTTCCTCGGTGAAGGTTTCATCGAGTGGTTCTGGTCCGAGCTTTCCAAGCTTAGTATCAAGCTTTCCTTTTTCAAAAAATTCTATAGTTCCAAATTTCCGAGAGTCACAAAAAGCTAGATGAGATTCTTTACTTTTCTGATCATGAAAGGTAAAAACTGCGCGTATATGTCTGTTGAAGAGATCAGAAAGAGGGGTGTCTTTTTCTTTTGGAAGCCACGGCCACTCAGACGACACTTCATCTACTAATTCGTACTTGCCATAGAGTAGATGCCCAGTCATTTTCATGTGTATGACAATGGTTCCTCCACCACTTAAGTTTATGAGTATATGTTTGCCACGACGGGTCACGTCAGCTACTTTTTTACCAAGGATATTTGTGCGGAGTTTTTCAAAGTAAGCCTTATTTTTATGATTATTTCTGTTGACATACGCTACACTAAAGGCGTTTGCCCACAAGTCCGTAATGGTGAGCCCCACAATTTTTTTCTGTAGTCCTGTGACGGTGGTATGTACTTCGGGAAGTTCTGGCATATTACTTCTGTAAATACGTGAGTGCTTCACGGATAAGGTCTTGGGAACTCTTGGTAGAATCTTTAAGAGAAGAAAGCGCATCATGTACATCTTTGGAATGATAGCCAAGCGCTTCAAGTGCGAGGCGTACTTCAAAGAGTGAATCGCTTGTTGCTATACCGAGGTAGTCGTCGAGTTTCCCGCGTAGTTCAATAATCATTTTTTCGGCAGTTTTCTTTCCGATGCCAGGGGAGTGAGAAAGAAGTGCTATGTCATTTTGAGCGACAGCACTTGCAATGGATGCTGGTGAGTGCACAGAGAGGATTCCGAGCGCGCCTTTTGGACCAATACCCGAAACCCCCATAAGTTTTTCAAAGACAAACTTTTCATCTTTATTGGCAAAGCCAAAGAGGGTGAACTGATCTTCTCGTACATGACTATAAATATAAAATTGTGCAAAGTCTCCTTCTTTGAATGATAAAAGTGTTTGTAGTGGTGTATATATTTCGTAGCCAACACCTCCAACAGAAAGACAGAGAGTCTTTTCATTCGTGAATAAAATAGTGCCTGTGAGATAAGAAATCATTCTTCTAGTATATAGGAAGAAAGAAGGAAGTAGAAAGGGAAGTAGAAAGGGAAGAAAAAACTTGTAGAAGGGGTGGAGTTGTGGTATAATCATCCCACTATGGCAATTACAAAGTCCGCAAAAAGAGCAATAAAAGTGAGTACAAAAAAAGCTTTTGTTAACTCAAAAGTTGAGAGAACAATGAAAGATGCAGTGAAGACTCTTCGTAAGTCTGTTTTAGCTTCGGCAAAAACTCTTACTGAAGATCTAAGAGTGGCGTACCAAGCGCTTGATAAAGCAGCTAAAGGTGGCATTATCAAGAAAGGAACTGCGGACAGAAAGAAGTCTCGTTTAGCAATAGCGGCCGCAAAGGTAGAAAAAAAATAACAAAAAAGTGCCGCTAAGGCACTTTTTTGCAATGCTCTCGTAGTTCAATGGATAGAATATGGGTTTGCGGTACCCACGATGCAGGTTCGATTCCTGCCGAGAGCACAACTGTGTGAGACAGACCGAGGTGCTTAAAAACAACATGTTTTGTATGTAGTTTTAATGGTTTACGAGGTTAACCTAGTATTGTTTACTAGTTTTTAAGAGCGTTCTTTACTATTAAGTATTTCTTGTGCAACCCTATCATTTTCTTCTTTTGCTTGTTTTAGTGCCTCAGGTATTTTACCGATACTTTCGGCCATGTATGGAAGATCTTCTGCAGTATTTATCAGTGTGTCGTGTTCGCTGCCCTGCACATAAAACGACACGCCGATGAAGTTGGCGAGTTCCCGAGCACGAGCTAGTTCTTGGAAGCTTCGTACAGTTTGGTTTAATGCAGTGAAAGAATTTGTCGGTATTGGCAAAGGAATAGGTTTCCTGCCCTGATAGTACATGGAACTAGTTTGTTCACTTTTAAGTGTGATATAAAATGAGCTGTTTTTACTCTCAACACCCTGAGTATTTACTGAAGAAGTAATAGTCTGATAAATGAAAACTATGTCAGCATAAGGGTATACAACACAGGTACTACCAACAATTCTCTTTTTTGTTACAGTTAGAGTTCTGGCGATACTATCCGCAGACACTGAAGTATTTGAGGATAAGAATAGAGCAACCAGCATAAAACAGAAGACAATAAGTGGAATGGCGACAGGTACAGTCTTTCCTGTTAAGAAAATAAAGAGTGTTATAAGGAAAACACTAGCACCAGTTAATCTTACTGGCCAGGCTGGACTGATGAAGGTTAATGTTGATGATGTGGGGGATGTTTCCATGCCAATTATTATTTAACTGTTACTGTTGTTACAGAAGAAGACTGTAGTCTAGTTTTTGTATTTTTTGCTGTTAAGGTCTTTGTAAGAGTGCAGCCTATAAGGTAGGTATTAATCTTAAAAGAATCTTTCCCAGAAGCTGCAATATCTCGAGGCGGTCTTGTCTCATTTGACTTTGGATCAACACAACCTGTGGCTGAGTATGTCTCTGTAAGACTGTCAGCACCCGTTGAAGTCCATTCGTAATTCGCCCAATCACCAGCTGTAACAGTTATTTTGGTTGCTCCATTTGGAAAATCTGCACTTACAGAATAAGATATTATTGGTGCGGTGCCAGATGTTTTGTTGTTATCACTAGCGCCAGGAGCAACATTAGCTGCTGTGGTATTCTTAATATAAAAATAATCACTCGTTCCTCCAGAATTATAAACTGTACTTACATTACTAAAAACTAACTGATATTTTTCATACTGTTTTCTACTCATGTCTGGAACAGTAAAAGAAAACTTCCCGATTGTCTCGTCTGCATTACCTAATACTGTATCAAACTGGTACGTTGAATCAATAAGTCTAACTTGATATGAAGGTGCTCTAGCCATTTTGCCAGCAACCCATGTAACTGTATATGTTTGACCTGGCACAAGAACTGTTCCAAAACTTGGGTATGTGACTTTAAAAGAAGTCACTTCTCTGTATTCCTCCGGAGTCATATCAGTTTTTGCCGTTTCTTTTACAATTTTTGTTAGTTGCTCGCCATCAGGTAATGCATCTGATTTAGTGGCAACACTAGCGGGAGTGGTTTGAAGAGCTTGACTATTTTTTATTTGTTTATATTTCCACAAACCCCCGACAGCGAGACAAATGACAAGAATTAATACAAAAATTATTTTTTTCATACTATTTATTATATCATTTTTCAGTTCATTTGTCTTAAACACCCCTGACCAAGAGGGTCCAAAATGTGTTTCCTGAAATTACTAGTAAGCCCTTATAGAGCTTGATTGTATAAAATCCGAGACCGAGCGAGAGCACAGAATATAAAAGACCGAGAAGCCTCTCGGTCTTTTATATTCTGTGCTCTCGGAGCAAGCAAACTGCTTTGCTTGCGTCAGGAATCGAAGGGTGGAGCTATGTTTTTCTAGCAAGAAAAACGAGCGAGCCGGGGTCGAGGAAATTTCGAGTGGCGACGAGAAATTATCCGTGACCGAAAGTGTACTCACATTTCCTGCCGAGAGCGCTCTCATGTGAGACAGGTCGAGAGGTTTATTTTCTTGGTCCCTAAAAAGACTATAGTTCAAAAGACGTACATATGAAGAATCCTCAAAAAAATTTTCTTTTGTTTGTTGTTCTGAGACAAAACAACTACATCTATGCTCTTTTCCATTCCGTCTTTACACCTTTAAGTTTGTTGTCCGCCATCAAAAGTTCATCATATATTCCGTCGATTAAATCTTTTTCTTTCACCGTTTCAAGCGTTACCCATTCGTAGGCATCAGTTTCACTTTCCTGTAGCTTCACTTCTCCAGAAACATAATCTGCCATGCACGATATCACGAGGGAAGGTGCACCATCGGCGTGTACCGTTGCAAGACTTGTAACGTACTCTATAATTAGTGATTTCGAGTCCAACCTCTTCGCGCACTTCTCTTTTTAGAACTTGTTCAAGTACATTGTACCAGTAATCTTTCGTATCTTTTGGAAGGTTGATATAATCATCAGTTTCTAATTTTCCTCCAGGCACAGTCCACATCGAAGGGAAGCGTTTTTTTCCTGCAGAACGTCTTGTAATGAGATACTTACCATCTTTAATAACAATTGCTGTCATAACCACTTCATGCAAATATTTATTTTCCATATAATAAAGTGTAACAAGGAACGATTTTTATAACAAGATATCTCCATGTCGCACCAAAAATATACCAATAGGCGTATACTACTACAGCGAAGGCAAACTGATTCGCATTATTTTAGTAAATTAGTATGTTAACTATGAAAAAAACCATTACAACAATAGCGCTCTTTACACTTTTGGCGACAAGCATTCCAATGCTTTTTGCTCAAACCAGTATCTCTACTACAACGACAAAGAAAATAAAGACCGTCAAGAAAGTTGACGTTCTCTGTCTTCAGAATGCAATAGAGAAAAGAGATTCCACACTGATTGCCGGACTAAATACAGAGAATGCTTCTCTTGTGGCAGCGATGACCGCGCGAAAAGATTCTCTCAAATCTGCGATCTCTCTTTCATCAAGCGCACAGATTCAAGCCGCTCGAAAGAATTCTGAAAGTTCATTTAAAACATCGGTAAAGTCTGCACATGAAGCAATGAAAGGTACGAGAACATCTTCATGGTCAATATATAAGACTGAAGCAAAAGCGTGTGGTAGCACAGCCATCGAAGCCCCAGTGCAGATAGCAATAGAAAAAACTATTTCGCTCTAAGTTAAAAGCTTAAAATGGTAAAAGCAAAAGAAGTCCGAAAGACTTCTTTTGTTTTTATATTACTCTTTCGGAAACTCCTTTATCAGCTCATCACTTTCTAAAAATCTTTGAGCTACTTCCCCATAGGTGTATGATTTACCTCCGACGGTAATGTATGCACCACCAATTTGAGGGTTGTCGTTTGGTCTCGACTTTACAAAACCAAGATTAAAGAGTGTTGCGTACACACCTTGCTTTTCTTTTGCAATAGGAAAACCAGCTTTAGTCCATGATGCATCTATTTCTTTAATAAAAAATGCGGTATAGAGATAGGAGTAATAATGATTTTTGGAATCAGTAAGGCGTGCGTACTGTTCTTTATCTTTATCGATTCCGTCAGTATAGGCAAGTTTTTTTTCGTACTCCCTACCAAGATAGTAAGGGGAAGATGTCGAAGCGAGGGCGAGCTCTATATCGCTTGCAGTGCGAGGTTTGATACCAGTAATACCAAGAGAAAACTGAGACATTACGCCTAATACTTTGAGCGGTTCAAAATATTTTTTATACACCTCTCTCTCGGCAGAGAAAAAACGAAGTTGTTCAGGTACAGCAAGAGAGATGAGTAATCTGATAGGTACGACTGTTTCTTTGCTGACCTCTTGAAGAACTTTGGAATCTTTTTGCAAACCATAGGCAACAGTTTGCCATTCGGGGGTGAGAAAAATATCACAAACTTTCGTGCCGTCAGTACAAACATAATTGTCTTTTACTCTTATTGAAAGAGTGCTACTTGCTGTCTGCTGAAAGAAAGCGTTTCGATCAGAAATAGATCCTTTTACAGAAAAGAGATTGTTTTGCATGCCAATAAAGACAGAAGAAAAAACAAAACCAATAACAGCAAAAGAATACACAAAAAAATGGAAGATGATTCGTAGGTAAGAGGCTTTCATGTTAGTAACAATTCAAACTGCGGAGGAGGTGAGATTCGAACTCACGGTCCGGTTGCCCAGACTCCTGTTTTCAAGACAGGTGCAATCGACCACTCTGCCACTCCTCCGCACTTGGAACTCTTGCTGAATGTCAAGAGATTATAGCACAAAAAGTATTAGGATGCCACTCTATATAAGCTCCCTACTACATCAAAAAGAATCAGATTAGTGGTTGTTTTTGTTCTTTCAGTTTATTTAATACTGATAAGTAAAGTAATTATGGAAATCAATTTTCTTGAACTGACAGTAGTTAAATAATAAGTGTTGGTATTTATGCAAAAACTTGATATATAAAAGATTAATCCTTATTTTATGCTCAGTGTAAAAAATAAAAAAAGTAATAGCTAGAGCTACTAGGTAGTAGAGGTTTCTAGAAATGTTTATATGGAGTGCGTGAGGTATCAGTAACTTTCTGTTATACTGAGAGCATGAAATATTTAGGTATAGATTTTGGTTCAAAAAAAATAGGTTTTGCAGAATCTGACGACGATGGAAGGCTCGCTTTTCCCTTGATGATCTCCCTAAATGATAACCTTCTCCTTAAGGATACCCTCGAACTTATTCGCGAGATGAAATATTCTGCGGTAGTTATAGGTGAAAGTGTTGACCAAAAAGGAAAGCCAAATGAAATAGCTAAATTAGCGAGAGCTTTTGGATCTGAGCTAGAAAATGCTATGGACGTTCGAGTTGTTTTCGAGAAAGAGTGGTTCACAACAGTTGAGGCAAGAAAACAACCAGGAAGAGAGGGAAATCATGATGTTGATGATTCGGCAGCAGCTCTTTTACTACAAAGGTATTTAGATAAAGTAAATGGTCCGATGCTCGGAGCAGATGAAGTATTTGATGTCGATGATGATTCCGAAGAAGAGTCTCCTACAGGAAGGAATGATACTTGGTAACTATGTCAGAAGAAAAAATAACCATCGACGATTTTCTCAAAGTAGAAATAAAATTAGGAACAGTGACGTCGGTCTCTATTGTTGAGGGAGCTGATAAACTCTACAAGCTCTCTGTTGACTTGGGTGAAGAGAAAGAGAGACAGATACTTTCGGCAATAAGAGAGTATGTAAAAGAAGAAGATCTTCTTGGTAAGCAATTTCCATTCATCACCAATCTTGCACCTCGAATAATACGAGGACATGAATCAAATGGCATGATACTCGCTGGCAGTGACATACACTCTTTTTCGTTATTACAGCCTTCGAAGATACTCATCAATGGGACGAAGTTGAGGTAGGTTTGCTGTTTGTGTAGCTTTCTTAGTTCTTTGTTCATTGCCTGGTATACTCACTTGTAATGATACATCACATTTGTTTACAAAAACATATTACTGTTTGTGACGGAAATCCACTACCTTTTGGAGCTCTTGCTCTTCTTGAAAGTACAGATGCAGTGCTGCCAGAATTGTTGTCGAGCATTGTTCCTCAAATAGGGGAAGACTCGGTAGTTGTCTGTGGTGAAGAACCAGGAAAAAGAATGCTCGGAAGAAAACTAGAAGACATTTTAAAGAGAGAAGTTTTCTATGAATAGAGAACAGAAGGTTAATGGAAGAGAGGACTCAGTCACCAAACATATCTTTTACTTTTCTTTTTTAAAGTAAATAAAAAAGATATTTCGCTACATAAGGAAAACAGACAAAATCATTTCACAAAAACACTTAGGCTAATTTTCGTAAAAATTCCGTAATTAGTTTTTCATTTTGCCTCCTCTTTGTTTGATTTACAGCTTGATAGAGTTTTCCTAGGGATTAATCGTTTACTATGAGTAGATTCTTTACTATCTATCTCCCACTAAAAATAAATATCACGAAGCAGGTGCTTCGTGATATTTATTTTTAGTGGGAGATAGAGGGCTCGAACCTCTGACCTTCTCGGTGTAAACGAGTTGCTCTACCAACTGAGCTAATCTCCCTGGTAAGTGAAAGACTATCATAAATTCAAATTTTTTGCTAGTATAGAGACCTAACTTGCCCTTGTAGTTAAATGGATATAACTGCGGACTTCTAAGCCGTTATTCTAGGTTCGATTCCTAGCGAGGGCACCAAAAGCACAGAAAAAGATAAAGAGCCTGAAACTATCCCTTTTATCATCTTTTCTCATGCCATTTGATAAACATCATTTTTATGACTACTATTTTCGAAACAATCTATGAAAGCGACGCAGCTTTAGTTATTGATAAGCCGTCAGGTATCATGGTGCATGAAGATGGTCGTTCTGAAGAAGAGACCGTAGCAAGTATTCTTCTTGCGAAGTACCCAACCCTTATTAAAGTTGGAGATAGTGGCAGACAAGGAATAGTACATCGTTTAGATAGAGAGACAACAGGGGTGATGATCATTGCGAAAACTCTCGAGGCATATAAGTACTTCAAAAAGCAGTTTAAAGAACATACAACAAGAAAAGTATATAGGGCAATAGTAGAAGGAAGAATAAAAGATGACACAGGAATGATCAGTGCCTCTTTAGCAAGGGCAAAGAGTGATTTTCGTAAACGTACTACTGTTGACCCATATACAGAAGACGCTCGTGGTGCCGAGAGAGAAGCCGTCACTCGCTATAAAGTGTTGCAAAGAGTAAAACGTGAATCAGACGGTAAGAATTTTACCTATGTAGAGATATATCCCATTACTGGTAGAACACATCAAATCAGAGCCCATTTTCGCTCAATTAGGCACCCTATTATTGGTGATGACCTTTATGGTTCCAGCGAAGGAAAAAAAGAAGCCCCGCGTAGCATGCTTCATGCATTTTCGCTTACATTACTTCTTCCTCAGCTTGGCGAAAAAACCTTTTCTGCCCCAATTCATAAGGATATGAAAGACACCCTTGAAAGACTCGGATTTTTGTGCTAAAATACTAGAACTATGAAAACGATTGCACTTGATGAAAAAGAAATCATTGCCCGCAAGGCTCTTTCTTTTGCTGCTGGAGACACAGTAAAAGTTTGGAATAAAATCAAAGAATCTGATGGTAAAATCAGACTTCAGGCATTTGAAGGTATGGTTCTCGCTCGAAAGCATGGCACTGAAACAGGTGCTACTTTTACGATGAGAAAAGTAACTTCAGGTGTTGGTGTCGAAAGAGTGTACCCACTTTTTAGTAATTCAATTGATAAAGTTGAAATCATTCGTAAGAATACTACTCGCCGGAGTAAACTTTACTACGTTCGTGATAAAGCTCTTCGTGATGTTCGTCGTAAACTTAAAGCAAATACTAAAGTTGTGAAGAAAGGTTCAGCAACAACAACTGAAGTTTCAGAAACAGAAGAAATTACAGTTACAGAATAAAGAAAAGAAGACCTCAAGGAGGTCTTCTTTTCTTTTTCTCTTTTTTGTGTTAGTATTCCCATACCTCATGAGTATTTTGTAAGGAAAAAATTTCTCAAAAAAATTCTATTCCGTGTGTTAAATAAAAAAGTGAGAAAATAATGTTTGCCCAGGTGGCGGAATTGGTAGACGCACTACCTTGAGGTGGTAGCGGGGTTATCCTCGTGGAGGTTCAAGTCCTCTCTTGGGCACAGAGAAATAAAAAACAAAGCTTTGTAGCTTTGTTTTTTATTTCTCTGTGCCCAAGAAGCAAGTGACCAATGTCACTTGCGTGAGGACTTGAAAGAATTGCCGGTCTACAGCTTTGAGTACTTCGAAAAGTTGTCGGCAATTCCCGGGGTCGCGAAACAATCTTTTTCTCAAGTCGAAGACGAAAAGAAAAAGATATGTTTGGTGACCAAGTCCTCTCTGTGCCCAAGAAGAAAGCAAACCGGTTTGCTTTCGTTACCAAGTCTGATATCCTGATGATATTATTCTAACTATTACACATGAAAATAGTATACAAAGATAATGAATTTTAATCCTTGAAGAAAAGCCAAATGCAATCTTAATTATTGCTGGGGTATCGCTCGGCTTATTACTAGGTGTCACTAAACATCTTTACTCTGAAGACCCTGAGCTTTTTATTAGCACTCATACGCATGTTGGTTTAGGGGCCATTGCTGTATTTCTGTTTGCAATGACTTATTATCTATATTTTTCTACTAGAGTTATTATAAAAAAAGCAGATCTTTCAGTAGTCATTAAAACAAGTAAACGATTTCAGAAGGAAGAAGATCATTTCTCGCTTAACTTGTGTAAAAGCGTTAGTCTAGAGAAATACTATCAAGAGTTTAGTAAACCACATGGAACAAATACACTGCCTTGGTATGGGTTAGTATTGTACTTTGAAAAAGAAAAAGAAAAAGTTCTTAACCCTTTTGGAGCAATGTCTAGTACTTTTCTTACTTCTAAGAAACAAAAAGAAGAGCTTCTTAAAATTTCTGATGAAATTGCAACGTTTATTGGTGTCCCTGCGATAGACAATACTAGGGAGTCTTAAACTATGATGTAATAATTTGTTTTTTGCTATAAAAATCGTTACTTTGCAACGCTTACGCAAAAGATTTAGCCCCTCGCAGGGTATAATTCTCTTGGGTTTAAACACTGCCGGCTGAAACAAAATTTTCTTTCTCTTGTAAATAAAATCTATATACTAAAGTAATGAACTTATATTTTAGAAAAGCTGTAGTAGATGATATTCCTTTGCTTCTTTCTCTTGAAGAAAGTGCTCGGGATTTAAAAGTATACTCAGGTACTTATAGCAGAGATGAATGGACAGAAGAGCTTAAGATCGGAGTCGTCTATATTATAGAAAGAAATGGAGTGCCTGTTGGTGATGTCATGTATGAAAAGAAGAGTGAGTGCTATTTTTATATCGATAAAATTTGGTACTACCTGAGCATCAGGGTCAAGGCATTGCGAAAATAGCAATGGAGTATATTCTCTCAGAAATAGGAGAGGCAAAAAGAATAGATCTTGTCACTCATCCTGAAAATAATAAAGCCGTCAATCTATACGCATCGCTGGGCTTTGCTATCGAGTCGAGAAAAGAAGATTACTTTGGTGATGGAGAGCCAAGGATTGTTATGGTTAAAATTAGAGACTGATAATCTCCTTGAAATAAAACCTATCCAAGAACAGTAATAGCTTATATACTTGAAAAAATAAAGCAATCATACCTATGTCAAAAGAACAAAAAATATTATTACTTTTTATTTTTCTTCTAGAGCTTAATAATATCGAAAGGTAGACACCGAAGCTAGAGCCCATAACATTAATATTATGTATGTCTATATTAGGAATAGATAGTAAAGAATCGTAAAGGGTAAGAATATATTGAAGAAAATTTTCTCGTGTTAGTAAATTGATAGTAGTCTTATCCTTTCCGTGCCCAGGCAAGTCAAAGTTTACACAACAATAACCTTTCTGAGTAAGTGTCTTTACATAAAGAAGATTACTTTCACTACTACCATTCTAACCATGTATAAAAATAATGACAGGATGCTTTTCAATCAGGTGAGCAGGGTATGCAACCATAAGCATATCAAAATATATTCTATTACTTTTTAACTCAAGTGTTTGCAGGTTAAAATATAGGTATTCTCTTTCTCAAGTCATTCTAAAATACTCATTTTATCCCCACCCATGAAATAAAAAGGTTTCCTCTTTCCTAGTAACATTATATACTTATACACATGACAAAAGAACAAAAAATATTAATGCTTCTTGTGTTACTCGTGGCCGGAGGAGGAGTCTCTCTCTATCTATTGACGCAAAATGCAGTTACACCTCTAGAGACTCAGGAGATGATAAATAAAACCGGAAATACAACCACAAAAGGAAGCGCTACGACTACGCAAGTGCCAGTCACCACTATTCCAGCTAAAGATCCCTCTACCGGAGCTTTCATGCCTCCAATGGGTATACCGAAAAATATTAATGCTCCTCACTTGAGTAATGTCACCTATGTTATTCCTGAAAAAGGAACAGAGACAATCCATGTCACTCTTTTTGTAAAAGAGGGACTAATACAAGACGTACGTTTCACTTTCGATCCTGCCTCAACAAGACAGTCAGGAGAGTATCTCAGTGCTTTTAGCAAAGCCCTTGCAGTAGCGAATCTTAAAGGTCAAAAAGTTAATGAGGTGTCTCTTTCTCGTGTTGGCGGAGCAAGTCTCACTACTGACGCTTTCATGAAAGCTGTTACTGAGATAAATGTCAAAATTGGCAGCTAATTTTTTCCTTATTGATTCTTTCCCAGCGCTCGGCACTGTATTTTGGGTCGAGTGTTTTGACCTCTCTCTTAAAGAGAATTTAGTAAGAAGGTTATTGATTGCTGAAGATTTATATACATATATATCTACTTTTGAAGAAAAATTTTCTAGATTTAAAAAGTCTTCTTTGGTGACAAGATTAAATAAAGACAAAAAAGTTTTATATGATGAAGACCTTTTTGTAATGCTTTCCTTTGGGAAGGATCTTTCAGAAAAAACAAATACTCTTTTTTCTTTGTATTTGGGAAATGAACTCATTGAAAAAGGTTATGGAGAAAAAGATTTTCAAACTGTATCATTTGAGAAAATTTCCTCAAACTTTACGAGAAAAGGAAAAGAGATATTCTTAGAAGGGGGTGGTGCTGTTGATCTCGGAGGTGTTGGAAAAGGTTATCTCATAGATTTACTTGCGAATCGTTTGCAAAAAAAATGGGGAGTACTTTTTTTTCTCATTAACGGTGGGGGAGACATGTATGGCACAACAGATAATGGTGAACCACTACAAATACTTCTAGAGCATCCGTTAGAAAAAGAAATATACCTTGGAAAAATTGAAATAAAATATCAAGGTTTTGCAGCATCTTCCTCTTTTAAACGAATGTGGAATAAAGAAGGAAAAGAGGTGAACCACTTTGTCACTCAAGGCGATGAAGTGTGGGGGGCTTCCTTTGTTGTTGCAAAAAATGCTCTCATTGCTGACGCCCTCGCTACTTGTTTACTTCTTTATTTACCATCAAAAAAAGAGCAAGAGAAACTTTGTCAAACTTACTCTGCTTCGTATATGCTTATAGATGATGAAGGGGTATTTCTTGATCCGACTTTCCCTCCTCTGCAGACGCTCGCATAATCTGTTACAATCATAGTATGAGCACTCCACACGTTTACTCCTCCTTATTTTATTTACTACGTTTGCTTAGTGTGTATTGTCATCATAAAAAAAACTACTTTTTTCTAAAATTAAGAAAGAGAATATTTATTATGAAGAGCTTGAGTTTTTATATGGAAAAACAATGAAAAAAATATTGACTACTTTCAAAAAGTATATACGCGCTCTAGTTCCAGAACAACTGCTCTTGATATATCATGGGGTTACTGCATATACAGGGGCTGTTCTGTATGGTTTCCCCTCAAAAGGAATGGTTATTATTGGTATTACGGGCACTAAAGGTAAAACTACTTCAGCAAATGTAATGTATTCAGTTTTGTCTACTACGTATAAGACAGGTCTTATTACTACAGCAAATATAAAGATAGGAGATAAGGAAAGATTAAATCCTTGGCATATGACCATGCCAGGAAGATTTGTCATACAAAAGTTATTAAGAGAAATGAAAGATGTTGGGGTTACTCATGTCATCATTGAGACAACTTCGGAAGGTCTTAAACAAAAGAGGCATGTAGGTATTTACTATGATGTCGCTGTTTTTACTAATCTCTCTCCTGAACATTTGCCGTCTCATAATAATAATTATGAGACGTATCGCAAAGCAAAAGAAGTACTCTTTGCTTCAATCGTGAAGAAAAAGAAAAAAATACCTCATACCCTATCCCCAACAATTATCGTCAATGGTGATGACATCGAAGCTATTCATTTTAAAAAACATAAAGCAGACAAATATTTTTCTTTTGGTACTGGTGATACTGTGGAAGTGAAAGGGGTAGATGTTGTTCAAAAAGGTAAACTCCTTACTTTTTCAACACTTGGTAAAGTTTATAAGGTAAATGCTTTTGGTTCTTATTTTATTTATAACGTGCTCCCCGCTCTTATTGTTGCGAAAGAGTGTGCAGTTAATGATGAAGATATTTCTTTTGCTTTAGCTCATTTGCCTGTGATACCAGGAAGAATGGAAGTGATAGACGAGGGGCAGAATTTCCTAGCTCTCGTTGATTATGCACATGAAAAACTCAGTATGACGCGTCTCGCTGAGACAGTGCACGAACTAAAAAAAGAAAACCCTTTATCAAGATGGATAGTTCTTCTTGGTGCTGAAGGGGGAGGGAGAGATAAAAGAAAGCGTGCGGACATGGGGAAGGTGGTGGGACGTATGGCAGATATTGTTATTATTTCCAACACTGACCCTTATGAGGAAGATGAAATGGCTATAGCGCGTGAGATAGCGAGTTATGTAGAACAGTATGACAAGAAAGAGGGCTCTGGCTATCGGATTGTATTAGATAGAAAAGAAGGAATAAGGGTTGCTCTCGCATATGCGAAGAAAGGTGATATCGTCACCATCACAGGAAATGGGTCTCAGCAGTTTTTTCATAGGAAAGGAGAAAAAGTTCCTCATGACGATAGAAACGTCATGAGAGAAATACTGAGAGAGATGAGAGACACTAAGGGAGAGCTTTTTGCCCTAAAGTATTCCGTCAGTAACTAAAAGATTAAACGCTTGTATTCTCGTGCAAAAGTAAGGATTGACTTCAATGGACTTTGACGAGAAATATGGTAGAATAAAGGTCTTCCGTTAAGTCATAAACCTCCAGTAATAAAAGAAGTTGTCAAGGAATGAATATGGTGGCTATAGTGTAACGGTTAGCACTAGGGTTTGTGGAACCCTCAGTTCGGGTTCAAATCCCGATAGCCACACAAAAGTTCAAATCCCGATAAGTATACTTATCGGGATTTGAACTTTTGTGTGGCTAAGCAAGCAAACTGCTTTGCTTGTGTGCGGGATTTGAAAGTCCGGAACATGTTTCGCTAGCAAGCGAAACGGTGAGGAGCGGGAGGCGAGAACTTTTTGTGGCGACAAAAAGTTACTTGCGGAAAAATCCCGATAGAATTTATCTAGATTTTTTGATAAATCTAATTTTATAGAGACATTGGTATTTAATAAAAATAGGAGTAGAATTAAAGTAGTATGAAAGTAATAAAAATTTTGAGTATCACACTTTCTTTTGTATTAAGTCTTACTTTGCATGCTTCCGCTGAAGGTAGTGCTTATACAGATATTATAGGTATCACGCACTACAGTAGCGGAGTAACTTCTCAGACTGACAGTATAGGCAATACGCACCTTAGTAACGGCGTAACATATTACACCGATTCTATTGGCAATACTCATTATAGTGGAGGATTAAACGGCATTAGTGGAACATCCTATACCGATAGTATAGGAATTACACATTTTACATTTAGTGATGGAACTACAATTACAAAAGATACTGATGTAATAGGAAATACCCATTATACAGATAACAAAGGAAGAACAGGAACCTCATACACTGATAGTATTGGTAATACTTATTTTAGTGGTAGTTTGTTTCCTAGTAGTTGCCCATCGTATCAGGTCTATGATAATGTTCTTAATAAGTGCATCATGAAGACTGCCTCCTCTGGTTCAAATAGTAATAATTGTACACAGTCAGAATTACTTTCTATAAAATCAAAATACAATATTGAAACACAGGAACAGCAAATTAAAGATTTAAAAAATCAAATAACTGACCTTGATACACAAAGAAAATTGATACCAATTAAGCTCAACGAAGAAATGGTAGGAAGAGGTGCAACAGATTCAGGACTCGCCCCAATTCTTGCTAGCAGGTTAAGAGAAAATAGTAATAAGGTGACTGCCCTTAATATTCAACTTGAAGATGTATATTTAAAATATACGAAAGACATTAATTTAGTAAAAGAAGAATGTTATAGTCTTGGTGACAAAGCTTACCACAACACATTGGCTGTAAATACACAAAACAAAACTCAAGAAGTGGTGGTACCAACAGTAATAGAAGGTGGTTACATACGATGGCAAGATTTGTACTGTGACACTGGATACAACAAAGATATTGCTAACTTAAAATGTATAAGAGATAATTCTGTCGCTATATGTTCTCAGAATCCAGACCAAAATGGAAACCTGTCAATGTCTTGTCGTTGTTCTGCGGGTTACAAATGGGCAGGTGGAACTAAGTGTCAGAAATATAATATCCAAACTGGTGAATTGATTGAAGAAAAACCTGTAACTGTTCAAACTACATCAATAGTCACTTCTACAACAAACAGTATTAACCAAAATGTAGTAAAAGCTACTTCTCCTGTAACTAAGATTAGTGATCCTTTTTTTACCAGAACCCTTAAAAGGGGAATGTCTGGTGACGACGTAAAACAATTGCAGACACTTCTTCAAAAGCTTAGTTACTTACCAAACACACAAACCCCTTCAACTTACTTTGGAGGTATAACAAGCAGTGCTCTTATAAAGTTTCAAAAGGATAATAAGATACAGCCAGCAACAGGCTCCTTTGGCCCTGCAACACAAGCAAAACTACTCTCTCTAACCAAATAGATTCTGACCACTCATCTGAGTTCTAATCCCATCTACGACAGTACACATGTAATAGTAAAAGACTGAGCTTCTTGCCCAGTCTTTTACTTTACACAAAGTGACTATTCGGGATTTGAACCGCTGATTAGCAAATCACGCCGTGAGGTGATGGCCGCAAGGAGCGAAGAGCGACTGTAGGTTTCGAGCACAGCAGTGCAAGAGGCAAATCCCGATAGCCATACAAGAGAAAAAAGACAGCTTACGCTGCCTTTTTGTCTAGCTATCAGTAACAAGATCTAAGTTTTGTTATGTAGGATTTGAAAAGAAAACTGGTATATGGAATGATATTTTAAAAATATAATTTTGCTAGTTTTCTCCGGGGTCGAGACTACATGCCAAGATGAAAAAAAGCAAAACTTTTGAAGCGATCCATAGCTGTGACCAAATATTCCGATAGTGGCACTAATTCATAATTAACTAAAAATATCCTTACATATCAGGAGATTTTTAGCTCCGACATTTGTCTACTCAGTAGAGAATTACATTGAATGTCATAAATGGTATACTATTTTTATATGAAAGGATTTATTTCAAATATTGAAAAAGAAACTCTAGAAAATGATGCTTTCCGTAAGGTTTTATACACAGGAAAACATAGTCAATTAGTTTTAATGAGTTTAAAACCTCAAGAAGAAATTGGCTCAGAGACTCACAATGAGAATGATCAGTTCTTTCGTTTTGAGAGTGGAGAAGGAAAATGTTTTATTGATGGGAACGAATATGATTTAAGCGATGGTGTGGCTGTCATTATTCCATCGGGCGCACAACATAATATTATTAATATCTCCGAAACAGAAGATTTAAAATTCTACACAATGTATTCTCCTGCACATCATAAAGATGGAATTATAAGAAAAACAAAAGAAGAAGCAGAAAACAACGAAGAAGATTTTGATGGTATGACTTCGGAATAAAAAGAAGGATTCAATTATTCAGCACCATACAGCTTAGTTTTAATACCAGCTACAATAGTAGACAAAATTTAAATCCCGAAAGGTAAACCTTTCGGGATTTAAATTTTGCGAATACTCATAACAAGATCTAAGTTTTGTTATGTTAGATTTGAGTAAGATATCCGTATTTTCTGGAGTCGAGACTATGAGCCGAGATAAGAAGGTAAAACTTTTGAAGCGATCCGTAGTGTTGACTAAACATCATAATGATCACACCGTTTTGTGAGTTCACTTTGTAGTACAGATATTAAATTAAATTTACCTAAAATATCCTTATGAAAAAATATTTTTTGTTTATAACTTACGTACAGACGTCGTTAGGTATAGAATGTATTACAATCACTGAGCTTGATTAAAGGTCTTTTTTCAAAATTCTCAAAACTTTACTGCATTATTATTCTTGTGAAAGCAGATCCAAGACATGATTTAATAATTCAGAATACAGTATATTTCAGGATAATACTGGACCCTAGTCTCCGTTTAGAGTGACAGCAGGGGATCTTTTGAAAGAGGCCTAATGATTATTTGAAAAATAGTAGAAAATGACGAGTCAACTATAGAGAGTATTTATACTAGCTATAGTTGGGTGATGTTAGATTTAATTTTAAAAAAGCAAACTTAGACGGACTCTTCCATGTGAGTTTGTTTCCAGATACCAAAAGGTGGTGTTTAGACCACCTTTCTTTTTAGGGAAGCTGGCTCTCAAAAGTGTACAGCTGACTTATCTTGTAATGAGGTGTTCATATCTAGTTACGGACTACCTTCAATTTTAAAATCGTCTTTTATAAAGAGTTTTAAACAAAGCATCTACTAAGAAGATGGAAAGAGCTGAAACAATAATAAGTATCATGAGAGGATAATTAATAGGTATTGTATGTAGAAAAGAATTACCTAAAAAATGATAAAAACTACCTAGTAGTAAGATTGCTTCTACAGCAATTGCTCCTAAAATAAACCTATTTGAAAAAAGAGAAAAAGAGAAAATAGTTTCATAGTTTTTTCTTACATTGAAAGCATTAAACCAGACGAATGCAGAAATAAGTAATAGTGTGGCTGTTCTTGCTTCTGGAAGCGAATAATGTTCTGTAAAAAGAGAGAAACCAAACAAAGAGACAGACCCGATAAAAGTTCCAATGACGAGTATTTTCATAATGTCATACATGTTTAGTAGAAATCCAGAGTACCTTTTAAAGTTATAGCTTTTAAAAATAATTTCAGGCTCTTCTGTTGCAATAGAAACATCGAGTAATCCGGCAGTCACAAAATTGAGCCATAAGATTTGTATCGCAAGAAATGGTAATGGTATGGAAAGTGCAAGTGATCCTAGTAGTGCCACTACTATGCCAAGAGAGGAGGTCATCAAGAATACTAAAGTCTTTCTAATATTCTCAGAGATGGTTCTTGCTTCAAAAATAGCAAGTGCTATGTCTGAGAAGTTATCATCTAAGAGCACGAGATCAGAAGCTTCTCTTGCAACTTCTGTACCAGACTTACCCATAGAAATTCCAATATTAGCTAATGAAAGAGCTGGTCCGTCGTTGACACCGTCACCTGTCATTGCTACCACTTCACCTAACTCTTGCAATATTGTTACTATTCTTTCCTTATGCATTGGGCTAGCACGTGCTATTACTTTTATTGTATATATTTTCTCTTTTAGTTCTTCGTCATGTAAAGTATCTAAGATATCTCCCGTAATAGAAATGTCATCTTTATGGTTCATGATGCCAACTTCCTTCGCTACGTATTCTCCAGTTAGAATATTATCTCCTGTAATCACAAGAAGGCTTATCCCTGCTTGCTTGCACTCACTTATAGATTGCTTCACCTCAGCCCTTATTTTATCTTCAAAGACGACGATACCAATAGGAGATATATTTTGCGTCATAAACTCTGAAGAAGCTGAAAGTTTTTTGTAGCCGACAACCAGAACTCTAAAACCCTTTTTAGTATATGGAGCAATAATAGCTTCATGAACACCAAGTGCTTCGGGTGACCCTTTGTATATTTGAATAAATGAGTCATCTATCTGGTATTCTTTAGCATTATATTTTGCCTCACTTGTGAACGGAAGCTCTTTTATTTCTTTATAGATAAATGAACCTTGTAGATTTTTTTCCAATACAAGATCGAGTACGTCTCCAACTTTTTCACCATTAATATTTTTGATATCAATACTATGATAAAGATAATTATTCCAAATTTCTTCAGGAAGATTATTTTTATTAATGTTAACAATTTCTTTTACAGACAAATCACCATAAGTAAGTGTTCCTGTTTTATCTGTACAAATAAAAGAAACTGAAGCAAGGGTAGATCCAGATTGTAAATTACGAAGGAGAGCCCTTGCTCGACTTATGTGAAGTGCTCCTAAAGATAAAACAACAGTAAGCACAACAGGTAATCCTTCAGGTATAACTGCCACTCCTATTGCTATGCTTGTTTTTATTGCTGTAGATACATTAACGCCCGTACTAATTGAAAATAATAAAAACAGGATAATGACAAACAAGAGTATAATAAGTAGATAGAGTGAGAAGGAAGAAAGTTTTTTACTTAACTCAGATTTTTTATCTGCATTTTTAGAAATATCTTTAGCAATAGTTCCTATAAAAGTATATTTTCCAATATTTTTAATTCGCATAAATGCATTACCAGAAACGATGACACTTCCTCGGTAAAGAGTGTCTTTTAACTTTTTTTCTATAGGCAAAGATTCACCAGTGAGTTGGCTCTCGTTTACCATGAGCATATGAGACTCAATTAGTTCACCGTCTGCAGGAATAAGATCTCCTGACTCTAGAAAAATAATGTCATCTATCGTCAAGTCTTCTGTTTTTATGTGTAATAACGTTGTACCCCTTAGAGCTCTTGATTTTGTATGGGAGAGCTTTTTTAAAGCTTTTATGGCATTATTTGCTTTGTATTCCTGCAAAGTACCAATAATAGAATTTACTATAAGTATGGCCAGAATGACAAAAGTATCAGTAGTCTCACCGCTTATAAATGATAATAATGATACTGCAAGTAATATATAAATAAATGGGCTGGCAAATTGCTTTACAAATAAAAGTATGGGGTTATTTTTGTTAGCTTCTGGAAGAATATTTTTCCCATAAATTTCTAAATTTTTCTTCGCAACATCTTGGGATAGTCCTTCTAAGTTATAGGCTTTGTACATTGATTACTATTTTAGCACACCCAGTCAAAGATTTTAATCTAAAGTATTTCTCTATTTTTATACAGAGTTAGTTCATTAACAAAAAAATAAATCCACTTGGAATAATGGTACATTACAATGGTAGGTTGTTACGCATAAACAAAATTGATAAGCTTAGATTTTTTCTACCCTACTCTCCATATTTGCTGGAGTGTTGTTGATTAGTATAAAAATACTAACACAAAGAATGTCAGGTAAAGTGACCGTACGTGCTTATTATTCGAACATGATATAATGTTTGTAAGAACAGCTAACTAAAGCTAGCTGTAAACACACCTCCTAAAGAAAAGATAATCACAAAAAAGTTCAGAACATTCCTCGTGTATATAATATGAAAATAATAATAAAATTTTTTAGAAAGTTTTTTTCAAACCCAAAAGTTAGAAAGTTTATTGGAGTATTTTTAGTGATATTTGGGTTTATAGGACTTGTTACACCGTTTACTCCTTGGGGGTTTTTATTTTTCGTCGGTTTAGAAATGGTAGGTATTCGTGTTCTTTTTATAGAAAAATGGAAAAAAAGATTTTTAGCACTAAAATTTTTCCAAAAAATACCTAAAGTATAAAAAGCTATGCTCTCCTCTGTGTTGGTAAAGGTGAAAGCACTCTTCATATCTTTCATTTTGTTATGAGCTTATTCTTATAAGGTTAGCCTTCTTGTCTTTGAGTGATCTTGCGAAGAGATTCTGTATCCTTGTTATAGAATGAAGGTTATCTCTAGGTTGTTTCTGTCGTACTCGCTCACAAAGTTTGCTATGCGTTTCTCTGTGCATAAAAGACAGCTTTTTTGTTGATGTTGCAGTTCCTCTTGTTTGTGCGAAATCTGTTCCTCTCGTAAGTGGAATGACTAAAGAAATACTTGCTATTACTTTTTGTATACATATTTTTATTATTTACAATGGAAACTATTACCTAAGTATTAGCATAAATCGCCACACCTTTAATACAAGAGAAATATTTATTGACTTATATTATTTTCATACAAAAAAAGACAATGCCAACTAATTCAAACTGTGATACAGTAAAGGTTATGGTAACTCTTCTCCATCTTTTCGATACAGCTCAGCTCATGGAGACACTCAAAGTTATTGGGTATGGAGGAATAGGTGCAATCGTTTTTGCAGAATCAGGACTCTTTTTTGGTTTTTTCTTACCAGGAGATAGTCTTCTCTTTGCTGCTGGAATACTTGCAAGTAGCGGAGTTTTCTCTTTATCTGCCTTACTCGTAATCGTTATTCTTGCTGCAATCGTAGGGGATAGTGTTGGATATTTTTTTGGCAGATGTGTTGGTAGAAAACTTTTAAAGAAAAAAAACTCTTTTTTCTTTAAAAGGAAATATTTACTTGAGGCAGAAGTGTTCTACGAGAAACATGGACCAAAAGCAATTGTACTCGGAAGGTTCATACCAATTGTTCGTACTTTTGTCCCTATAGTAGCAGGTGTAGCTTTGATGAAGTATGGAACTTTTTTGAAATATAATATTCTTGGAGGGTTCATTTGGGGAGGAGGAGTGATTTGTCTAGGTTATTTGCTAGGTACTCGAATACCTGCTGTCGAACATTATTTGCTTCCAATCATTGTTATTATCATTACAGTATCTTTCCTACCTTTATTGTATGAGCTACTATCTGCTCAAAAAAAGAAGTGATGACTATGTGAAAGTGCTTAGTGTAAGTTTCTCTAGGTTTAAAATCGGGTAGGCTAGACTGATATGAAAAAAACTATAAGTACTTTTGTTGCAGGAAGAGTTATTTCTGGTGCCGGTAAAAGAATTGCAACTTTACCGATTGTTGTTATTTTAAAAACAAAGGCTTACGGTGTAAATATTATTGAAGCTAATCCTTATTTGAATGTCGATGCAAGAACTATGAATACTAAAGAACGGGGATAATTTTTCGTGCTTGCTGACAGTTTAGAAACTGATCAAGATATCGGTAATTATGAGAGATTTTTGCGTAAAGATGCTGATTCTTCAGATTATATGACATCGGTATAGCCTACCATTTGGTAGTTGAAAGGACATCTCTCTTGGATATTAAGGTAATTATGGTGAGACTCTGAGACTTAGTTTTAATACTTGCGAGTTATTTGCAGGAATTATTACAGAAAATAAATATCTAAAAAAGAATAAAACCTATATAAATATATGAGAAAAAGACATTTTAGTGATTAGTAAGAGATGTAGATATTGATTTCAAGCAACTATAAAGTTTATATTGCTTCTTTCAGAAAAAAATCTTATTTTTCCTATGGTGTCATTAGACAAAAAACTCATGGAGATAGCTGAACTCTCTCATAAAGATGATCTATTTTTCCTCGATACTTAGTTTCATCCTGAACTCGTAGCTAGAGTGCTTGCTCCGTATCCACTCTTTACAGAATTTTTGAAAGCGTCCATTCTTCAAAAAAAATACGTAGAAAAGTTTATTGGTAAATATCTTAAGTTTTTGCTATGCTCATACATATGAGTGAAATAGTGATAAAAAATGTTAGTAAATCGTATGATGGAGGAGTTACTTATTCAGTAAAAAATCTATCACTAAGTCTCAAAAAAGGAACTATTTTTGGTTTTTTAGGGGCAAATGGTGCTGGTAAAACAACAACAATTAAAATGTTGGTAGGACTTACTAGACCAACAAATGGAGAAATTCTTATTTTAGGAAAGTCGCCTGAAGACAGTGAAATAAAATCGTTCATAGGCTTTATGTCTGAGTCACCATCTTTTTACCCCCATCTTACAGGTAAGGAGCTTCTCTCTTTTATTGCTAATCTTTTTAAGATAAAGAATCCAGAAAAGAAAATAGAGGAGGTTCTTCTTTTAGTTGACTTACAGAATGCTGGCAATAAAAAAGTTAAAACGTATTCAAAAGGAATGCTTCAAAGGCTTGGTTTCGCGCAAGCGCTATTAAATGATCCAGATATCATTTTTCTGGACGAGCCTCTCGACGGTCTTGATCCACTTGGGCGTGCTGAAATCAAAAAAATTATTTTTTCATTAAAAACGAAGAAGAAAACCATTTTCTTTAATTCTCACATTTTGGGAGATATGGAAGAAATTTGTGATGAGGTAGGGATTATTGACAAAGGGGTGCTTATCGTTCACGATAGTCCTGCGAAAGTAAGAGGTAAATACGGCAACCTCGAGGAAGCTTTTGTTTCAATTATTAAAGAAGCCCGTAAAAAATAAATTATGTTACATCAGATTTTTTTGATTGCAAAAAATACCTATCTTGAGACAGTTCGTGACAGAGTTATCCTCGGAGGGACTGTAATCTCTTTCTTTGCGATACTCTTTTCTTTATTTATAGGAACTATTTCAGTAGAGCAAAACACAAGAATTATTATCGACCTCAGTCTTTCTTCAATCTACATACTGCAAGTATTTATCTCTATCTTCATCGGAGCGACATTACTCTCAAAAGAGATTGAAAGAAAAACACTTTTTTTACTTATTCCTAAAGTTTCAAGAAGGGAATCTCTTCTTGTTGGTAAAATAGCTGGCCTCCTTTTTGTCGTTGTCGTTGTTACTGTTATCAATGTATTTTTACTTCTCGTGTTACTTTACTCAAGAACAGGAGTTTCCTTTGCAGGAATTATCACTATTTCACTTTTGTACAGCCTTCTCGAAGTGTTGATTCTCATTGTGCTTTCAGTCTTTTTTTCACTTTTTACTTCACCTATACTTTCAGTACTCTTCACGTTCTCAATGTTTTTAGTTGGGCATTCACAAAGTATTTTAAAATTCATTATTCTTCACACGAACTCAGCAACACTCTCTGAGACTCTTAAAGTTTTTTATTATCTATTGCCTAATTTAGAGAAGTTTAATATACGTAACGATGTTATCTATAAAGTAATTCCAGAGTGGAAAAACATGCTCTTTACCCTCATTTATGCGCTTCTGTACACTGCTCTTATCTTCTCCATTTCAAGAATCTTATTTAAAAGAAAAGAGTTTTAAGTATGCAGAGAGTTACTGATTTATTAAAAAATAAGAAAATATGGACAGCTCTTTTTTTTGTAGTGCTACTTCTCTCTGTCGTGTTAGTACAAAAAAAATATGACTCACAGTATGCTCGCCCATTGTCTATCATTGAATCGAGCACCTCTTATCTTTTTCCAGAAAAAATACTTCCCTATCTTTCTTTTGGTTTTACAAACCTCATTGCCGATTATTATTGGATAAATGCGATACAAGATATGAATCTTCGGTCAACAAATATTGATCTCTATCTTAGCTATTTTTATAACATTTCAGCTCTTGACCCAAAATTTGCAGAACCCTACAGCTTTGCCATTTATGTAATCCCTAGTAAACATGCTACAACGTTACTTGACTACGTGCTACCACTTGCCGAGAGGGGCATGGTAAATCTACCTAATAATTGGCAGATACCCTACTACTTAGGGTTTCAGTATCAGTTGGTTAAAAAATCTTACACTGACGCGTTACATTATATTTCTATTGCAGCAATAAAGCCTAATGCTCCTCAAGAGGTGGTGAGTGCTTATAGAGGTTACTTGGCTCGCTCCATTAGAGATGATAAAGTAGACAGCACCTTGATTAAGGTTATTTTAAAAACAAGTGAAAATCAAAATCTAAAAAATGAAGTACGAAAGGATTTAGCTGAGGAGTATTTTACTAAAGTTCTTGAACATGGCATTATTCAATACAAGATAAAATATCGTGAATATCCAAACAGGATAGAAGATCTGGTTAAGAAGAAGTTCGTTACTCTTCCTATAGATTTTTTTGAGAAACTTAGTGTTGATTATAATAAGTGGACAGGAACGGTGCTTGTAACTTTTAAATAGATTTGTCGAGTTCGCAAATCTTTTTCGAGATTAATTTTTATTCGCGAATAATACCCCGTGGCGTGAGCCCGGGGTTGTTTATTTTTGTTTTATTATTTCTACAACTATCTTGATGGTTTGGTTTTCTTTTAGTAAAAAAGATGAAGGTAAAGAGTCTTCATTAAAAGAAACACCAATTACCGGTTCTATGCATATATATTTCTCGACATCGTCAGTCCATAGACAAAAAGCATAAGAAAAAATATGAGTAACATCAGTCGATATCGCTTGGCAACGTATGGTGTAGTTTCCGCTTATGTTCTGCATTTCTGCAACAGCGGAGGTGTCTCCCTCGTTACACGGAATCGCAAGTTTGATTGAAAGTGGTAGTGAATTTTTGAGAAGAGTTTTCCCTGCTATATGTATTTGTAGATCATCTTTCATTACCATATAAGGGTGAAACCCTGGCCGTATCAATGTTTCATGAGAATGTGAGGTGATATCTATAGTAGAAGTGAACCCCGTTTCATCTATTTTCCAATTGCAAGTAGTTGCAAGAGACCCCCATGGTCCTTCTATGTTTTTACTATACATTTCATCATTTCCTTTTCCTGCTATTTTTCTATATTCACCATGCCTTACGGTAAATGGAATTACAGCTTCATCAAAATTAGGGAGACACCAAAAAGCACCTCCACGATATGGACTCTCATCGTCATAGGGGTAAATAATTTCTTTTTCTTCCATCGATAAGGAAAGAAGTGTTCCAGTAAAAGATAGTGGTAATGACATATTCTTTTTAGTATACACCGGTGTTAAAGAAATAAAATAGAAATAATCACAGGCTTTTCTTTGCATATCATGTATACTAAGAACAATGAATCAAACGGTAAGTATTGAAAAAAGAAAGTATAGTGAATCTCTTGCCGAAGGGTTCACTTTTTTTGTTTTTGCTGTTTTCCTTACTCACTACGCTAGTCTCTATGCGAAAATTAGAGCGAGTAATTTTGTTGACGATATTATTTTGAGTAACACTCGTGTTTACAATTTTGAAACCATATTCGTAGAAGGAGCGATATTTATGTCTTTCTTTGTTATTCTTTTGTGTTTCAAATATTACAAAGGCGCTCCGTACATACTCAAGACAGTTTCAATGTTTATTGCTGTTAGAGCTCTCTTTGTTATGATGACGCACATTGCGCCGTTTCCTCTACAGCTTGATGTGTCTTCTAACCTTCTTAGTTTTATTACGACAGGCAATGATCTTTTTTTCTCAGGGCATACAGGGTTACCTTTTCTTGTTGCGCTTATATTTTGGAAACATGAGTATTTAAGAAGGTTCTTTCTCTCATCTTCTTTCGTATTTGGCACAATAGTACTACTCGCACATCTGCATTACACTATTGACGTTTTTGCTGCATTCTTTATTACTCATAGTATTTATACTGTCTCCAAGAAACTTTTCAGTGAAGATTATGAACGATTTGAAAAGTGTATATAAATGGCGCTTCTTTAAAACTAAAAAAGAGAAAGACTTTATTATAAAAAATATAAAAAAAGGAAAACTCATTCCATTAGGCATCTATGTTTGTTACCTGCTTGGCGCGACGAGATTTGTTAAAGTAGAAAGGAACTATTATAAACTTTACTTCTCGAGAGACCCTTATGCGCTTTGGCTCTATTTTCACCCAAAGAAAGAAAGAAAAGAAGAAGAATTTGTCTATGAATTTTTAAAAGAGGGAAATAACTTCGTGGACTGTGGGGCTCACTTAGGAACAGTGAGTTTCACTGCGTCATATAAAGTCGGTGTGAGAGGCAAAGTGATAAGCATAGAAGCACACCCCGATACTTTTCGGTACCTTAAAAGAAATAATGAGCTTCAGAAATATGAAAATACCATCTTTATCAATGCTGGAGTAGGAGAGAGAGAAGGGTTCTCGTATATATCTACGTCCTATGTGAGTGATATGAACCATATTGGTGCAAGTGGCAGGGAAGTAAAGATGATTACTCTGGAACCACTTATACAAAAAATGGGAAAAGTCGACTTACTCAAGCTTGATGTTGAGGGTATGGAACTCGTAGCTCTCCGTGGAGCGGGAGAAGGGTTAACATTAGTCGATGCGATTATCTTTGAAAGTTCAGAAAGTCTTTACGAAAGAAATGGCTATTCATTACAGGAAATGTTTCATTTTCTTACAATGCGAGGATACGAAGTTTTTCGTTTTGTCGGCGATAGTGTTTTTTGTATGGAAAAAATAGATTATCTTTATCGCACAAAAAAGAGGTACGAAGATTTAGTTGCGGTTAAGGGTGCTGGAAAAATTCGCCTCCAAATGATGTTAAAGAATCGACAACCTTTTTAAAAGGTTCTGTTTTTTTTAGTATAAAAAGTATAACTCCATTCCCTATCATCTCTACCTCAAGCCCTTGTAGGAAAGTTTGAAAACCCTCGGTTTTCAATAATCCTTGCGGAGTAGTTCCTATAGATACCCGGTTGATACGAACGGAGTGAGTGAGGGGAGGTCTTTGACCTGGGGAGTTTTATTCGAATCTCTCTAAGAAGTTCTCTGTTTTTGCAAAAGGAGAAGAGTGACAAAGATTTTTCCTTTGTATTTCTGTGCGGAACATGACTGTGTTCTAACAAGCATTTAATAACTTTATAAATAAAAGCCATTAAGTTACAATAATAAACATAAATAAAAAATATGAAAACAATACAGGATGCATTTTTATGGAGAGCTGCTATTAAAGAATATAATAAAGAAGAGATACTTACTTCAAATGAGGTAGAGACTTTGCTCGAAGCTTTACGTATGTCTCCGTCGTCTTATGGATTACAGCCGTATAAGGTAGTCGTTGTTGAGAACAAAGAAATTCGTGAGAAATTAAAAACAGTTTCATATGATCAGACTCAAATAACTGACGCATCACATTTTATCGTCCTTGCAGCAAGGATTGATGAAAATGAAAAAGATGTCGCTTTGTTTATAGAAAATATTGCCTTAGTTCGTGGTATGAAGAAAGAAGATTTAGCTAGTTATCAAGGTATGATGAACGGAGCTTTGTCTCATATGACTGCAGTCGGAGCAAAGACTATTTGGGCTAGTAAGCAAGCGTATCTTGGTCTCGGAGTACTGCTTACTGCTGCGGCGCTTATGGAAATTGATGCATCTCCCATGGAAGGTTTCGATGCTACTGCCTACGATGAAATTCTCGATCTTACAAAAGACGGCTACACAACAGTGGTTATCTGCGCTCTCGGAAAGCGTGCAGAGACAGATGAGTATTCAAAGTTACTAAAGGTGAGAAAGAGTAAAGAAGATTTTATTGTTATTGTTTAAATAAAAAATTAGTAATGACGGAAAAGGATGGGCTCGCCCTACGGGCGAGCCCATCCTTTTCTTTTTGTCTATATTTGTTAGTATGTCTATATGTATACAGTACTCCTCTTCTATAAATACGTCACCATTAAAGACGCATCGACTCTTATGCTTTATATGAAAGGTTTATGCGAAGGCCTTTCGCTCACAGGTAGAATCATCCTTGCAGAAGAGGGGGTTAATGGAACTCTCGAAGGAAAAACGGAAGATACTGAAAGATTTCTTAAACAGTTTCTTCTTGATAAAAGGTTCAAAGATATTGAGGTCAAGAAAAGTGTAGGAATAGGAAATGCTTTCCCAAAACTCTCTATCAAAGTTCGTGAAGAAATAGTGGCTACTAAATTACCAAAAGAAATTAATCCAAGAAAAAAGACAGGTATCTATCTGAAACCAGAAGAGCTCCATGCTTTTTATGAAGAAGGAAAAGATTTTGTGGTCATTGATATGCGCAATTCCTACGAAATAAAATCAGGCTACTTTGATAAGACGATAGATCCAGGGATGAGTGCATCGAGAGAACTCTCTGACGTAGTTGAAAAACTTCGTATTTACAAAGATAAAACTATTGTTACCACCTGTACAGGTGGAGTAAGATGTGAAAAAATGTCGGCATACCTCCTTCATGAGGGTTTCAAAAATGTGTATCAACTCCATAATGGCATACATAGTTACATGGAAAAATATCCAGGTAAAAACTTTAAAGGAACACTTTATACTTTTGACAATAGGCGGGTTATGGATTTTGGTGGAGAAAGAGAAATAGTGGGGAGATGTGCAGATTGTGACGCTTCAACAGAAGACTACTATGATTTTAAAAAAGAAAATGGAGAAGAGAATCAGACACTCTTTTGTTTCTCTTGTGCGGAGAAAAAAGGTGAAAAAGTGAGGAAATAGTATAAATTACTTTTCAGTCACTGTCTTTGCTATACTGGCTCTATTAGTCGTATGTAAAGAATAAACAACTATGAATGAACAAAAAAATTATTATATGAAAACTTGGCCTGTTATTGTGCTTGCCACCTCACTCGCTCTGTCTGCGCTCATCGCATCTAGTGCGTATCGCTTTAGTGCTTTGCATGGAAATGACCTCGCTACTCCTACTATAACTGTTTCTGGTGAAGGAGAAGCGACAGCGCTTCCAGATATCGCCACAGTAACTTTTACTATTAACCAAGTCTCAGTAAATGTGAAAGATGCACAAAAGAAGGTTGAGAATACGATGAGTACCGTATCAATCGCTCTTAATGCTCTTGGTGTTAGTGGTAAGGACGTCAAGACTGAAACTTATTCAGTAAGTCCAAAGTACAGCTATCCTCAGATAATTTGCATGTCATCATCTTGTCCTGCTTCTTCACCTAAACTCGAAGGGTATGAAGTAAGCGAGACTGTTTCGGTAAAGGTTCGCAAGATAGATGTAGCAGGGGATGTGCTCGCACTTCTTGGTAAAAATGAAGTAAAAGATATTTCTGGTCCTCAATTTTCTGTTGAGAACAATGAAGCGCTTCTTAAAACTGCACGTACACAAGCAATAGAAAAAGCAGAAGTAAAAGCAAAAGAAACAGCAAAGTCCCTCGGTGTTTCTCTCGGTGAAATAAAGTCATATAATGAAGGTGGAAGTACACCGTATATGCCTATGTATACCAAAACCATGTCTTTAGATGCGTTTGCGGGAGGGGTAGAGAAAGTTACTTTAGCTCCTGGAGAGTCAAAAGTAAAGGTAAGTGTGTCTATTGTGTATACACTAAAATAGTTTTTAGTAAGATACAAAAAAGGGTTAATACAAAACACGGAGCCGAAGGTCCCGTGTTTTGTATTAACCAACTACATTTCATAAAAACTTGCGTTATTTTATTTTTTCACTATACTTGCACAAGTCCTTGAGATAATTAAATGCTCAAGTTTTTGAAAATAAATCAGCAAGGAGTTGAGATGAAATGTAAGCAGGTGATTCTGTGTGGAGTCCTCTCAGTTTTTTTAGCTACGACAGGTCACTCTCAAATCGTAGCTGTCACGGCGTGTCTTTCGTCTGATATTATGTACACTGCGTTTAACGATGCCGTTTGGCCTGCAGATGCCGTCAAACTGGGAAAGGTATTTCAGGGTTGTCACCCCGACAAAGTCTCATCTGAAATGGTTGACAGGATCGAAATAATGAAGGCTTCGCAGGCGGTTATCCGGAAGACATCTTTATTTCCCGAAGGTTTTTTTGCAGCAAAGCAAGAATACCTTCGTCTTGCAGGGTTAGGCGACTCAGATGCTGCGTTAAAAGCTGCCGAAAGTTGCAAAGAAGGCTCTCGGCGTATTGCATGGCTCGAGTACGCGGCACTGCTCGGCAATGCTAGAGCAGCCAAAAGTCTCACCAACCACTACAGTACTTTGGGACAAACAAATGAGGCGGCAAAGTGGCTAAAGCTTGCAGTCGAGCAGGGTGCGCAGATGCCAGCAACTTTTGACAATGTAAGAAAATAATAACCTTCTCAATGAGGAGGTCATTGAAAATCCGTTTGACAAACGGATTTTTTGTATAGCACTCTCTTTAATAAGACCTTGACTTTCCGACTCTTTCTAGTATACTTTGTGTTATTAGAGAAGTTTCGCTCCATGATATCTGTTTACGATATCCATTTCGGAGCGTTTTTTAGAATAAGAACTATGAGTATTATTTCCTACATCGGTGAAGTGAAAGCAGAACTTAAGAATGTAAAGTGGCCAACGTTTGAGCAAACAGTCATGTATACAGCTTCAGTTCTTTTAGTTTCGGCAGTAGCAGGACTTTTCCTAACAGGGGTCGACGTCACTCTCAAAGAGGGATTGAAACGTATGGTAGAAATCATTATTAAAAAATAATTTATGGCAAAACAAGAACTTGGAGGAGATAGGCACTGGTACGCAATCCATACCTACAGTGGGTATGAAAATGCAGTGATGAGAAATCTCAAGCAACGTATTGAGTCTCTCGGTATGGAAGATAAAATTTTCACCGTGCTTGTCCCTGTTGAAAAGAAAATCAAAGTAAAAGGCGCAAAGCGTGTCGAGGTAGAAGAAAAAATTTATCCTGGCTATGTTCTCGTCGATATGATTGTAGATGATAATTCATGGTACGTTGTGCGTAACACTCCGCGCGTAACAGGTTTTGTCGGAGCTGGAACTACTCCAGTACCACTCTCACAGCATGAAATAGACCTCCTCTTTTCCCGTATGGAAAATAGTAAAATAGAACATGAGATTACTGTTGAGTCTGGAGAAATGGTCACTATTACTGATGGTCCGTTTAAAGATTTTGAAGGAAAGGTGAGTGAAGTTGATAAAGGCAGAGGAAAGCTCAAGGTTTTGGTAAATATGTTTGGACGTGAGACTCCAGTTGAGCTCGATTTTCTCCAAGTAAAGAAAATATAAATAAAGAAGAGATAAATCACTCCATCTATTTTGTTGAAAATAATTTTTTCTTCCGTATTGTACAAGTAAGTACATTTTGGTTGTAAAAATCATTTTCTCCTCGCAACTAAAGCAGTATCTCTCTTCCTAGGCTTAAGAAATAAAAATTGCCAAAAAGCAAAAAATCTGATAGAATAAGCAAACTTTAAAAGAAAAAATATCATGGCTAAGAAAATTACAAAATACGTCAAAGTACAAATAGAAGCAGCAAAGGCAACTCCCGCTCCACCACTTGGTCCCGCTCTCGGTCAGGCTGGTGTTCAGATTGGTGATTTCGTGAACAAGTTCAACACAGCTACACAAGGAATGCAGGGAAGACTTTCTGTTAAAATCTACGTGTATGAAGACAGAACTTACGATTTCGTTATAAAGACTCCAACCGCTACATCTCTTATCATGAAAGCAGCTGGCATCACCAAAGGTAATTCAAAAGGGAATGCTGGAACTATTTCAAAGGATGAAATCAAGCGCATCGCAGAACTTAAGATGAAAGATTTGACAGCTCACTCTGTAGAGCAGGCGATGAAAATCATTGAAGGGTCAGCACGTTCTATGGGTCTCAAAGTAAAGTAGTTCTAAAAGTATTCCGTCTTCTTTGTTGTAACTTCATTTTTGTCAGTCATCGTACCACTAAGTACGTTTCCTTCCAAAAACTCGTTACGCCTTGAATACGAAACACTTTTAAAACTACATAAAATTCTTTAGTTAACAACTTAGAATCAAAAAATCTCGCATTCGCGAGATTTTTTGCTTTATGATAGAGTGCTTTCTGTACAGCCCTCGTGGCTGAAATAACATCTGGAGGCTCGTATGAGCATCAAGAGTGATAAGTGGATACGCCGCATGGCGCAGCAGTCGGGCATGATCGAACCGTTTGAGCCCGGTCAAGTACGCCAGTCGGTCGACGGCCAGAAGATCGTCAGCTACGGCACCAGCAGCTACGGCTACGATGTGCGTTGTGGCCCTGAGTTCAAAGTTTTTACGAACATTTTCAGTACTGTGGTCGATCCGAAGAACTTCGATGAAAAGAGCTTCGTTGACTGGAATGCGGATGATCACGAAGGGGTTTGTGTCATTCCTCCAAACAGCTTTGCACTCGCGCGCACGCTGGAGTACTTCCGCATACCGCGCAACGTGCTGACCATCTGCTTGGGTAAGTCCACCTACGCCCGCTGCGGCATCATCGTCAACGTCACGCCTTTCGAGCCTGAGTGGGAAGGTTACGTGACGCTAGAGTTCAGTAATACGACGCCGCTGCCGGCCAAGATTTACGCTGGTGAAGGCTGCGCGCAGGTGCTGTTCTTCGAGAGCGACGAGGTCTGCGAGACGAGTTACAAGGACCGAGGGGGCAAGTATCAAGGACAGCGTGGTGTGACGCTACCTAAGGCGTGATGGGTGAGGTGCTGTGAGTACCAAAGAAAGGTGAGTCTACGGACCCACCTTTTCTTCTTTCTTACTTTCAGAGTTGACACCTAAAGAAATGTTTTCATAACCCAAAAAAAGAAAGAGGCACCTTTGTGGTGCCCCGAGCCAAATGGCTGCTGTTCAAACTTTCCAGTATTCAGGAACGAGTGCCCCGTTCACCTCTTTGAAGTCTCCGAACAGCTCAGGGACGTTTGCAAGCATCTCCTTTCCGACCTTCTTGTAGACGTGAACGATTTCTTCTTCTGCTCCTTCGTTCGTACGGAGTGCAATGATGTGCCGAAGGGCACGAACATTTAGACTCCAGACACCTCCTGTTGCGATTCCCATGCCGATGCCACGGCGAAAAGCGGAGGTCAGTACTTTCTTGCCATGGAATGTGCTCGAAGGGTCGAGCTCTTCCTTCCATGTTCCTGCGAAGAATGCCATCATTTCTTCTTGGCTCGTGAACTGGGCAGTCAAGCGTTCTCGGCTAAGCTGTTTCTTACGAGCAAGTGTCTCTGAGTCGCTAGTTTCTTCTCGAAAGCATTCGGGCATCCAAAATTCAATGTTCTCGTAGCGTACGTATCGCATACTCCGTTCGGAGATAGCGACGCCTGCGCGATGACGATTGTTTTCTCCCGTGAAGACTCGTGAACAGCCGTTGATGCCGAAAGTGAAGACGGCGTGCTCAAGAACAGAGCCATGTCGTTGCTTCATGACATTGTCAAGATAGTTAACCATGTCTTTTCTCACCTTGGTGACGTTAGGGTTGAGCCCGGGTTGAAACGACATATAGCACTGCTTTGCCGCAAGAGCGACGAGGAGTGCGGGGTCAGAGACAGCTTCTTGTTCGGGTATCTCAAACTCGTCTGCCCCGAGATCGTCAAGCCAAAGGCGTACAGCTTTGCGGTCAACAACAGTTTTTGCAATTTGGAAGACACGAATTTCGTTAAAGGATGATGCCATGATGGCCTCCGTATGGGTTAGGGATTGCGTGTGCAGAGATCTCTTTTCAGGGACTCTTAAAAAACTCTACTACTTTAAGCTCTATTTTGCAATTTTGTTTATTCTTTTAGCAAGAGTATAATTGCTGGCAAGGTAGCATTAGGCTACTTTGTTCATTAACTAAACCTTGTGAGGACGCAAATGATACACGCAAAATATATCGTTATTGACGGTATTGACGGTGGTGGAAAAACTAGCCTTTTCTCTTGGCTGAAAACAGTTTTTCCAACAGGAAAGTTTGAATATACGCGAGAGCCCGGAGGAACACCTCTCTCTGAAAAGATTCGCCCACTTCTTTTGCAGGAACCCATGTCTCCGTACTCTGAAATGTGTCTCTTCATCGCTGCTCGCGAAGACACTCGAAAACAAGTCGTTGCTCCAGCACTTGCGCGTGGTGTTCATGTCATTTCTGATCGTTCTGATTCTTCTACATTTGCCTATCAGCTTCGTGGAAGAAGACATGAAGACCTGCAAGATCTTTTTTGGAAGATGAGTGAAAGGATCCACCCTTCGCCGTCACTCTATATCTTTCTTGACCTTGATCCAAAGGTTGCTGCTGGGCGTATGGAAGGGCGAAGAGCGGATAGGTTCGATACCGAGAGTATTGAATTCTTTAGAAGAGTGAGGCGAGGTTTTCAGGATTTTGCTGCTCATGTTCAAAGTCCTTGCCAAGTCGTCAGTGCTGAGCATTCACCAGAAATGGTTGCAGAAGAAGTTCGTGTGCTCATACAAGATCACTTGAGGGGGGAGTGATTTCAGACGCAATACAAACAAGAGGGTGGTCAGAAGTGACCGCCCCTTGTCTTTTTTCTATAATACGATATTATCATGCGAATGAGGCTCTTGATTAAAAAATTAGAACAAGACGCGAAGTTGCCTGAAAGGGCTCATAAAGAAGATGCAGGAGCTGATATTTTTTCTTTCGGTGAGCAAACTATTCTGCCGGGCGAAACCAAAAAGCTGCGCACTGGGATTTCCTTCGCTTTTCCTCCAGGTTATGTTGCTCTCATCTGGGACAAATCCTCTGTTGGAGCGCTTGGTATTAAAACTCTTGGAGGTGTAGTAGATGCTGGGTACCGAGGAGAAGTGCAGGTGGTTATGATAAATCTTTCAAAAAATAAAATCATCTTCTCGCATGGACAAAAAATAGCACAGATACTCATACAAAAAGTAGAACTTCCAGAAATAGTAGAGGTAGAAAGTCTCGATGCTACTTTGCGTGGAGAAGGTGGTTTTGGAAGTACTGGGAAATAAGGTAGTATGTTTGTATGAATCCAGAGGAAGAGATCAGAAACGCACTTATAAAAGTTAGTCAAAACTGTTTTAACAATTGGTCACCTATGTTTAATTTGGAGAAAAAAGATGATCTTAGACATGGAGATTACTCTACAAATTACGCGTTCGGTTTCTTTGCGGATTTTGCTCGACTTACTGACACTCATGTTGGAGAAATGACAATTATTTTCCCAAATGATCTTCCAAAGCTAAAAAAATCAGCTAATCCTAAAGAGTTGGCTGATCAGTTGGTTCTTGTATTGAACAGTGATAATAAATTGAAAGAGATTGTTTACCATATCGAGTCTGCTGGTACAGGATTTATCAACTTTTTTATAAAACCTGAGGTAATAAGGGAAGCTGCGTACACTGTCGGGAAAATAAAGACGAAATTTTCTGGTAAAAAAATTCTTGTTGAGCACTCCTCTCCAAATCTCTTTAAGCCATTTCATATTGGCCACCTGATGAATAATATAGTAGGGGAGTTTTTAACAAGAGGAATGAGTTTCGCAAATAATGGTAATGTAACAGTACTTTGTTTCCCTTCAGACATTTCTTTTGGTATTGCAAAAGCTCTATATGTTTTGATGAAAGAAGAAGACATAAATACATCTTTATTTAATGAGTTTAAAACAATTGGCAGCGATGAAGATTTGTCAGAGGTTGTTTCCTATCTCGGCATCTGCTATGTAAAAGGCACAGCGCTGATACACCTCTCACCAGAAGATAATTTGTTAGTACCTGAGGTTCGAGGGATAGCAAAAAAACTCTATGACGCGATTGAAGGAAGGGGGGATAAAAAATCCAGAGAGTATGAGTTATGGCAAAGAGCCCATGAGCTCAATACTCAATACTTTCAAACAGTTATTGAAAGTATTGGCTCTCAGATGGGAAAGCCTATTTTTGAAAGTGAAGTCTCTTTGCTGGGAAAAGATATTGTTACAAAGAATATTCCTAACGTATTTACCGCAAGCGAAGGAGCTGTTGTTTATATTCCAAATGAAGAAAGAAAAGATATAAATATCAGTGTATTCATCAACAGTGAAGGGCATCCTACCTATGAAGCGAAAGACCTCGGTCTTATTTATAAAAAGTTTTTTGATTATAAAGAGACAGATGTTTCACTATTTGTGACTGATGCAGAACAAACACAACACTTTAAGGTAGTGCTTGATGCTGCTTCAAAGTTGGGTGGAGACTGGGAGCAAAGAGTAAAAAAGAGCATTCACGTTCCTCATGGTAGGATGCTCTTTAAGGGGCAGAAAATGTCAAGTCGTCTGGGCGGCGTACCGCTTGCACTCGACGTGATTGCTGTAGTCGAAGAAGAAGTAAAAGAGCGCGCAGGGGACAAAATTGCGAATCTTTCGCAAGAAGAGAAAGGTAAACTCGCTCGAGAGATAGCACTCTCTGCGCTTCGTGTCGCGGTCCTTCGTTCCAAGCCAGGAATCAATATTAACTTTGATCCAGAAACATCACTTTCTTTTGAAGGGGATTCAGGGCCATACCTTTTGTATACGCATGCTCGCTGTAGCTCACTTCTTGAAAAAGGCAAAGATATTGTACCAGAGTTTGATAATGCAGTTTCTGTGAGGGCTCTCGAGCGTACTCTTCTTCATTTCAACAAGACTCTCAGAGAAAGTATTGAAGATATTGCTCCACAAAAACTAGTCACGTATCTTTTCCTTGTTGCTCAAGAATTTAATAGTTTTTATGGGCAAGAGCAGATTCTTTCGGAGAACGTCAAAAAAACGGCGCATAATCTCGCTATCGTTTCTTGGACAAAGGAAGTTCTGAAGCAAGGGTTGTATGTACTTGGCATTACTGCTCCAGAGCGAATGTGATTTTTTACTTTGAATTTACTAGCGAAAAATCACCCAGGCTTCGCTAGAAGGTCGGGTGAATTTTTTACTGGACTTAAGGCTAAAAATTAAGCTAAATCCCATGAGAATAGTAAGAAAGTTTTTTCTTGCATCTCCCTTTATTTCTGTTATGATGGAACTATACAGCAATGAAGGGAATAATCACCCCCGAGCGAGGGAAGAACATAGCATGTACGCTATAACTAGAACCCATAAATAAGTTTTGCTTTCTTGTGAGAGCAAATAAAACAAGGTGGTACCACGATAAAAATCGTCCTTGGAAATAAGTTCATGTAAGTGAATCTATTTCTGTGGGCGATTTTTGTTTAAGGTGTGTCATCTTAGAATTTTTGTAATCAAAAATATCTGTATGAGTACATTTATACTAGGTATATAAGGATCCAGGTTACTGATCCCTAGATATGAATACCGAATGATTGCTTCTGTATGACAAATGCGAGATACAGACTGCTCGATATGAAGACTCTTTATTAAAAATATCAAAAACATTATGGAAGACAAAAAAATAACAATATCAAAGACAATCAATGAAAAAGAACTTGAAACACTTGCCTTTTGGAATGAAGCAAAGATTTTCGAAAAGTCAGTAGAAACCCCAGCAGGGAGTGCTCCAGTCGGAAACTTTTCTTTTTACGACGGACCTCCTTTTGCGACTGGACTTCCTCATCATGGGCATATACTTGCCGGAACCATCAAAGACACCATACCTCGCTATCAGACGATGCAAGGCAAACGTGTGCGCCGTATGTGGGGCTGGGATTGTCACGGTCTGCCTATAGAAAATCTTATAGAAAAGAAATTAAACTTATCATCTAAAAAAGCTATTGAAGAATATGGTATTGATAAGTTTAATCATGAGGCGATGAACTCTGTCCTCGCCTACGATACAGAATGGAAAAAGATAGTGCCGCGTCTCGGTAGATGGGTAGATATGGAACATCCGTATAAAACAATGGACGCCACCTATACAGAAAGTGTGTGGTGGAGTTTTTCTGAATTACATAAAAAAGGTTTTGTCTACGAAGGAAATAAAATGATGCATATTTGTCCGAGATGTGAGACACCACTAGCACAAAGTGAAGTCGGTCTTGAATACCATGATGTGACGGATATTTCAGTGACGGCTAAGTTTGAGCTCATTGATCCTACTACACCGGATAATCATCCTTCTTCTTCTGAAACCCTGAAAGAGTTCAACTCAGAGAATTCTACCAAAAAGACTTATATTCTGGCATGGACGACGACACCGTGGACTTTGCCAGGTAATACTGCCCTTGCTGTGAATAAAGGTATCACTTATGTGAAAGTTAAAGCTGTAAAGAAATCAGTATCTGTTAATAGTATTTCGGATAGAGATGTCTCAGGAGGGGATGATATCGTATGTGTATATTTTATTTTAGCTAAATCAAAATTTCAAGAATATAAAGCTTTTTCGGAAAAAGATTTTATGATTTTCATAGTCGAAGAAGAATTTTCTGGAGAAAAACTGATTGGAAAATCATATAAACCAGTTTTTCCTTATTTTGTAGATAAAGAAATGGATAATAGAGAAAATCTTTTCAAAATATGGCATGCAGACTTTATTACTGATGATACTGGTACAGGTATCGCGCATGAAGCGCCAGCATTCGGAGCAGAAGATATGGATCTTGCAAAGGAAAATAATATCCCCGTTATAAAGCATGTCAAAATGGATGGCACGTTTACTGTAGAGGTGACTGACTTTGCTGGCATGAAAGTGAAAGTTAAAGACGATACACAGTCAGCAGACATAGAAATCATCAAGTATCTCGCGTATCACGGGTCACTTTTTGAAAAACATAAAATAATACACTCGTATCCATTATGCTGGAGATGTAAAACTCCGCTCCTTAATTATGCGACTAGTTCATGGTTCGTCGATGTTCCAAGTTTTAGAGATAAACTTGTTTCAGAGAATCAAAAGATTGGTTGGACCCCAGAGCATATGCGCGATGGACGATTTGGTAAATGGTTAGAAGGCGCTCGTGAATGGGCTGTTTCGAGGCTTCGCTACTGGGGAGCCCCACTGCCTGTTTGGAGAAGTGAGAGTGGAAAAATAAAAGTTATTTCATCACTGAAAGAACTTGCCGAACTTTCTATAACCAAACCAAAGAACAGTTATTTTGCGATGAGACATGGGCAGTCACTCTATAATACAGAGCAAAAGCTGGACTCCCTTGGTGTGGAAGAAAACGTCCTGACAGAGGTGGGAAGAGAAAAAATAAAATCTCAAAGAGAAGTATTTAAGAAAGTAGGTATTAATATCATTCTCGTTTCTCCTCTCCCTCGCACGAGAGAGACAGCTCATATAGTAAGTGAAGGCAGTGATGTAAGTATCATTATTGAGGAGAAGCTTCGTGAGTTTGCCTTTGGAGAATTCGAAGGTAAAAGTTCAGACGAGTTTCATAATCATAAAACTCTACATGAACATTTAGACGAAAAAGTAGAAAAAGGAGAGTCATTTCGAGATCTTGCTAAAAGATTTATGCAGGTAGTAGCTGAGTGTGAAGAAAAATATGAAGGTAAAAAAATACTTTTTGTAACACACGGTTCCAATGCATATATGGGTCGAGCTGAAGCTCATTTGTGGACTGATGAAGAAATCTTACAGGGTAACAATGAGCTCACTGTCCATAATGGTGAATGTATACCTATAGAAATTAAAATGGTTCCGCGCGATGCCACAGGGGCCGTTAACTTACATCGCCCTTATATAGACGATGTTGTTTTAGATATAGATGGTGAAGAGTATAGACGTATTCCTGACGTGTTTGACTGCTGGTATGAGTCTGGCTCTATGCCGTATGCTTCGCTCCATTATCCTTTTGAAAATAAAAAGGTCTTTGAAAATAATTTTCCAGCTGACTTTATTGCAGAAGGGCTCGACCAAACTCGCGGATGGTTTTATTCACTGATGAACCTTGGAGTTGGTGTTTTTGATAAGTCTCCGTATAAACAAGTAGTAGTCAACGGTACTATTTTGACTGGTGATGGTGAAAAAATGAGTAAAAGTCTGAGTAATTTTACCGACCCTATGCTTCTTGTGGAAAAGTATGGAGCAGATGCACTTCGTTATTTCTTGCTTTCTTCCCCTGTAGTGAAGGGAGAAAGTATGGAGTTTCATGATAAAGGAGTGGAAGATGTTTATAAGAAAGTTATTGGTCGCTTAGAAAATGTGGTGTCACTGTATATGATGAATAAAGATGAAGCAGTAACAGCTAAAGCAGACAGTACGAATGTTCTTGATATCTGGATAGTAAGCCTACTTCATGCCATGCAGAGAAATGTGACTATAGCCTATGATACATATAAACTTGACGAAGCAACGAGACCTCTTGAAAGTTTTATCGACAGTCTTTCTGTCTGGTATGTCAGACGCTCAAGAGATAGGTTCAAAGGGGTTCTTGGTGAGCTGGAAAAACGTGAGGCTCTCGCTACTCTTAAGTATGTACTGCTCGAGCTCGCAAAAATGATGGCACCGGTTATGCCATTCCTCGCGGAGCGCATATATCTTGAAATGGGTGGAGGAAGTGAGAGCGTCCATTTGGAGAAATGGTCGGCTATAAAACCTCTTGTAGATACCGAAGCGGAGGGTGTCAAAAATATGTCTCTCACCAGAGACTTTGTGTCAGTGCTTTTAATGCAAAGAACCAAAGCAGGTATACCTGTACGTCAACCGCTAGCTAGTGCAACTATCAATGATAGCTTACCTGAAGTGTATCTTGAAATTATTAAAGAAGAAGTAAATATCAAAAAAATCCTTATTGATACAAGAGAAAAAGAAGAGGTGTCGATTGAGACGACTATGACAAAGGAGCTTATCCGCGAAGGAGATATCAGAAATATCATGAGATCTCTTCAAGATACTCGTAAAGAAAAAGGGATGACTCAGGGTGACATGGCGCAAGGAGAAATAGCTCTCACTCTTACGGAAAGTGAGAGAAATGAAATCATGAAAGTATGTAATCTTTCTACACTTGCTTTTGTTTCCGAAATAGAAAATGCGAATAAGTCTCAAGTATCTTTTGGTAAGATTTTATTTTCTGTAAAGCTGTAATCATCATTGTTCTCTGTGGCAATAGAAAAATATACAACGGAAGCCTTTGTTCTTAGAGACTATGAGCAAGGAGAGCATGATAAAGTCTTTAAACTCTTTACAAGAGAATTTGGCGTGCTGTACACTCTTGCTAAAAGTGTAAGAAAACTTGAAAGTAAACTAAGGTATCACCTCGATACTTCAAAGAAATTATCCGTCACGCTCGTCAAGGGTAAAGAAGTGTGGAGATTAACAGGTGTTGAAAGTTTAAGTGAAAGTAGTAATAACACAGCACTCGCTTGTCATATAGTAGAGCGTTTTGTACGTGGTGAAGGGGCTCAGAAAAAACTTTTTGATCATGTCTCGGAGTTCTCACTCTTAGAAGACGGGTCACTTCCGAGCGATGTCGGCGTACTCACTTTGTATTATCTGCTCCTGGTCGATCTTGGTTATGCAGATGGTAGTCTAGGTGGGGCAAAAGATATAGAAGAGTTTTTCTCGTTCTCACTTACTGATCATTTTACTCACATACTACTACATAAAGCTGTCGTCAAAAGTCATGTACACACAGTAATGGCTGAAATGCAGTTATAATAGATATATGCCACGCGGAAGCCTCGATCATACAGAAGAAATGCTCTATAAACAGTCCAAGGAAAGCCTGGGTAATGGCATAAATGGTGTCTATCAAGGAGGGTCTTTTCATCATAATACTGCGTGGGAATCTGGCGACCTTTATACAGGAGAATCAAAATCCTCATCCTCCTTTTCATTCAAAGTTTTTGTTTTTTCACTCTTGGTTTGTATTTTTGCAGGAGCATTTCTTTTTTATAAGTTGACCATTAGTCCAGTAACTATTGATAGTAAAAAAATAGCAATCACCCTTACCGCTGATCCCTATGTTGATGGAGGGCAAGAAGAAAAGCTTTCGGTAACGGTTACTAATAATAATCAGATTACTCTTGACGAAGCAAAACTAACCTTTACCTACAATAAAGGATCAAATCTTTCAGGTGATGCAGAAAAGATTACCGTCACTAAAGACATTGGACAGATACCTATTATGGGAATAGTGAAGCAAGAGTTCCCTTTTATTTTGTATGGTCCTCTTGAAGATAAAAGACCTCTGATAGTTCGGCTTGATTACAAAATAAAAGGGTCAAATGCTCTTTTTCCTAAGGAAAGTAGCACTGAAGTAACTCTCAGTACTCCACCTTTATCTCTCGCGATAGAAGGGAGTGAAAATGTAGTTTCTGGTGATCAAACCGAGTATGTCATTGTGATAAAAAATAATACAGCAACTTCAAGTACCCCATCATTTTTGAGTCTCACTCCTCCAACTGGTTTTTCTCTTATTAAGACAAGTGAAAATCCACTCGAGAAAACATTTTCATGGATACTTCCTGCATTTACATCAGGTGAAGAAAAAAGAATTAAAATTACTGGTGTGTTTACAGGAGTTGTTGGAGAAAAAGCAGTATTCAAGGGTGTCATTGGTTCGAAAAAAAGTAATGAAGACACTATCCTAGATTTGTATTCATTTGATGTGAAGGATGTAACTTATTCGAAACCAGGACTTTCTGCTAGTCTTACTCTGGTCACCGACAGAGGGGTGAGTACTATCCTTCGTAAAGGTGATAAAATATCCACTACTATCAAATATAAAAATGAGGGCATTTCTAAAATCTCTTATATTGAATATAGATTAGTACTCCCTGATGGCATTGATCCGCGAACCATCCTTGTTAATCAGAGTGGCTATTATGATTCGGGGACACATGCTATTATCTGGAGTTCTGAAGCCTATGAAGGATTTCTCAGTCTTGGAGTAGGTCAAGAAGGATTTCTCAGTATGAGTTTTATACTACCGACTAACTTCAAAGACACATCGTTACCCATAGAAATAAAATATAAAGGAATGGATGCAGGGGTAGGGAAAGTTATTACTTCAGCGAAAGATTTCTCTTATCAGATAGGTGGTAGTGTGGCTTTCAATACCTATACTATCTACAAAGATGAAACCTCTCCAAATAAAGGTCCTCTCCCTCCAAAAGTAGATACTGAGACTACTTACACTGCAGTGCTGGTGCTCTCATCTGAAACTGATCTGCATAATGCTCGAGTTTCTTTTACTCTTCCAGCTTTATATGTCACTTGGCTTGATAGTGTTATTTCATCGAGTACAGTTATATATGATTCACGCTCAAAAATCGTCTCCTGGAATGTTGGGGACGTGAAAAAAGATGAAAAGCTTACAGCAAGGATAAAACTCTCCGTTAAACCATCTCTCGTACATCTGGGGTCGTCACCACAACTAAGCTCTAAAATAGTTTTTTCAGCTGAAGACATTATGACGAAAGAAAAAATACAGCAAATACTAGACCCGCTGACGACAAGTATCATAGGTGCAGATAATCTTTCAGATCAAATACACGTTATTAAGTAATTAAGTACGACGAGTGACACTAGTATGTCACTCGTCGTAAAGTATGTTAGTATAAATCTATGGAAACAAAGACTATATCTATTACGACAGGTACTTTAATACGAACATTTATGGTCGTTATTTTTGCGTCACTTTTTTTATTTTTGAGCAAGGTCGTCATAACCCTTCTTGTTGCAGTAGTACTTGCATCTGCCATTGAACCATGGATACTTTTTCTCAAGAAATATAAAATGGGACGAGGAATTTCTGTTTCACTCATATTCCTAGCCATTCTCTCTCTTCTGTTCTCAGTTTTTTACTTTCTTTTACCTCCACTCGCTAAAGATGTTGTAGAATTTCTCAAGCACATACCAGAAATGTTTCAGAAGGTCACATTTTTTGGTAATGATTATGGTTTTAGTGACCTCTCACTTTACTTTGAAAAACTTTCTAAAGAGATTACTCCTGAAAAGATTATTAGCACCGTTAAGAATCTTATTTTAGGCGGAGGTACTTTTTTTCAGGCTGGGTCTGCAATTATTTCTAGTTTAATTAGTTTGTTTTTGACTTTTGTTATCGCTTTTTATTTAGCAACGGAAGAGCAAGGTGTGCAAAAGTTCCTTCGTATTGTTATTCCGAGTGCTCACGAAAAGTATGTCGAAGATCTTTGGAGGAGAGCACAAATCAAATTTGCTTATTGGCTTCGAGGTCAGCTTTTACTCTCACTCATTATATCGATACTCGTTTACATACCACTCCTTATTATAGGTTTACCTTTTGCAACACTCCTTGCAGTCTTTGTCTTCTTTGGTGAGCTCGTACCTATGGTAGGGATACTTATAGCAACTATTCCAGCACTGATCATTGCTTTCGTTTCAGGAGGGTTTTCACTTGTTCTTGTGGTTCTCGCGATATATGTGGTCGTCAATTTCCTCGAGAACCATGTTATTTATCCATCGATTATGAATAAAGCAGTCGGTGTTCCTTCAGTTCTTATTCTCATTGGTGTACTCATCGGGGCTGAGCTTGCGGGTATTTGGGGAGTTATTCTTTCTGTACCCCTTTCTGCTGTACTTATGGAGCTCGCTTCCGATGTTGAAAAAAGAAAGTCAGTATCTACAGTAAATAGTGTTGTATGAAAAAAGTAATCTCTACTGCAATAGCGTACGCCAATGCTGGTCCTCATATTGGGCACGCTTTTGAGTACGTCTTAGCTGATACTATTTCTCGGTATCTTAAAAATAAAGAGGGCATTGACAATGTTTTTTTCGTCACTGGCATGGATGAGCATGGACAAAAAATTGAACAAAAAGCAAAAGAGATGAATATCCCTCTTCAAGACTTTGTTGATACCAATGCAAACCTCTTTAAAAATCTAGATATCGAGCTAGGTATTAACTATGACTACTTTGTGAGAACAAGTGATAAAGAAGCTCACTATAAAGGAGCTCAATTATTATGGAATAAGCTACTAGATGCTGGAACTCTTGAAAAAAGAGAGTACAGCGCTCTCTATTGTATTGGTTGTGAGGAGTTTAAAATGGAGAAAGATCTGAGTGAAAAAGGGGAATGCATAGTACATCTCAAAGCCCCCGAAGAAGTAAAAGAAGAAAACTGGTTTTTTAAACTTTCAAAGTATGGAAAGGAGATACAGCAAAAAATAGAAAGTGATGAGCTCAAGATTCACCCAGAAACGAGAAAGAATGAAATCATGGCTCTTCTTGAAAGAGGTCTTGAGGATGTTAGTTTCTCAAGACCAAAAGAAAAAGTATCATGGGGTATTCCTGTGCCAGGAGATGACTCTCAGGTTATGTATGTGTGGTGTGATGCGCTCTCAAACTATATTACTGCTTTAGGTTACGGAAAGGACAAGTGGGAAGAGGGGAAAGAGTTTTGGAATGATGCAACTCACATTATTGGAAAAGATATACTTCGCTTCCACGGTGCTATTTGGCCAGGCATGCTTATGGCAGCTGGACTTCCACTCCCTAAAAATATTCTTGTGCATGGTTTTATTACTTCAGGTGGACAAAAGATGAGTAAGTCACTTGGAAATGTTATTAGTCCAAACGAAATCCTCGACCTCTTTCGCCCTGCCTGCGGCGACCTTGCTGGTGAGGCGCTTCGCTTCGTTCTTCTTCATGAGATTCCTTCTTTTGAGGATGGAGATTTAACGATGGAAGGTATCAAGGCGAGTTACACCGCGCATCTTGCAAATGGAATTGGAAATCTGACAAGTAGAATCATGAAAATGGCAACAAGCTATGAGGTAACCTTTAATCCTAAAACAGATCCAATGAATATATTTGGTCTTTACGACTCGATGAAAGATATTAGTCGGATTATTCATTTAGAAGATTTTGATACCAAGGAAGCTTTGAGTGAGATAATGAGTACAGCTAGATCCATTGATGGGCTTATTCAGTTAGAACAACCATTTAAACTCATAAAGATAGACGAGAAGAGGGGTAAAGAAATTATTAAAGATCTGCTGGTTTATTTGTATAAAGATATTGCGCTACCTCTTCATCCATTCATGCCGAAAACTTCTGCGAAAATTCTCGAGTGTATTCGCGAAAATAAAATGCCAGAGAAGCCACTTTTTAATCGCTTAGCATAAAATTATGCAAGAAATATATTTTGAATTAAAAGTAGATGAGGATATTGTCTTAAAACTGAGAAACCAAAATCATCTCAAGGAAATGTTTGAGATTACTAAAAATAATATTGATAGATTAAAGCCTTGGCTGTCATGGGCAACTGACTCAATAGTTATTGAAGAAACTGAAGCATTTATACAGAGAAGTCAAGAAGGTTTCTTAAGTAAGAAAAGTCTAGATCTTGGCATTTTTTATCAGGGTAAACTGATTGGTAGCGCTGGATTTCATGGTATGGTAAAAAGCGACAGAAAGGCAGCAATCGGTTACTGGGTAGACAAAAACCATGAAGGTCAAGGAATTGTCACTAAAAGTATGAGATGTCTTATTGAGTATGGTTTCGGTGAGCTTGATTTAAACCGGCTAGAGATACTTTGTGGAGAAGGTAATAAAGAGAGTAGGGCAGTAGCAGAGAGACTTGGCTTTGTTTTAGAAGGAAAAATGAGACAGTATCACATCATCAACGGCGTTATGATTGATGACCTTATCTTTAGTCTTTTAAAAGAAGATTTTCTTAAAAATAAGAATTAAAATTCAATCATGAAATCCATACTTAAACTACACACCATACGGGCATTTACTCATATCGGCTACTACGACTCAGAACGTGCTACAGGGCAGTGGATAGAGCTTTCTGTCGACCTTCATATCAAAGACCCTGCGAGCTGCGCGTCAGATGATATCGAAACTACTCTTGACTATGGCTTCCTCACGGGGCGTCTCACTACCTTTCTCCAAAAGTCAGAGGCAAAGCTTATCGAGAAACTCGCGCTCGACGTGAAGGACGAAGTTTTTCACATAGATAAAGATAAAAAAATCAGTGAAGTGCTTATTAAAATAAAAAAAACTTCGCCGTCGGATAAGTATGATGGTCACGCAGTGTATGAGCTTCAGTGTACGCGCCATGAGTAAAATGCTTTCCAAAGAAGACTACAGAGATGGACTTGTTAAGATAGGGAAACTTGTCTTTGACTTTGCGCGTGTACACAGAGTGACCTATCATGATGATGGCATAACCCCAGAGTCAGACACAGACCATACGGTCATGCTGTCAGTCATCGCATGCGCGCTTGCTGATACATTTTATAAAGATGAACTTGATATTGGTCTCGTGGCGCAGTACGCTGTCGTCCATGATCTTGTCGAAGCCTATGCGGGTGATACTGACACCTTTGGAATTATCGATACTGCAAGAAAAGAAAAAGAACACAGAGAAGAAAGAGCTCTCCATATGATAGAGGATCAGTTTCAGCAGGTTTATCCATGGCTTCCAAAAATAATTGGCGAGTATGAATCATTACAAAAGAAAGAGGCAAGATTCGTCAAAACAGTTGATAAAATGATGTCTAAGATAACTCATATTTTAAATAATGGTATTTATTTTAAGAAAAAAAGAATTAGTGAGGAACATATGCTTGCTAATTATAAAAAAATGTTTGAGAGAATGGAAGGGTCTTATGGAAAAGAATTTCCACTCCTGCTATCTATCACCAAAGAGCTAATAAATGAGGCTAGAATAAAAACATATGATTAATTTTATTGACATACACTCTCACCTTCATGATAAAGCTTTTGATAGTGATAGAGAAAAAATAATGATAGAGCTAGAACAGGCGGGTGTGATGACTATCACCGTTGGTACTGACTATGTAGAGAGCTTAAAGGCTGTAGCACTTGCAAAAGAAAGTGCTTATATTTTTGCAAGTGTTGGTATGCATCCTGTCGATAACAGGAATGAAGAGTTTATCAAAGAGAGATACTTGTCACTTGCACTTGAAGAAAGAGTTGTGGCGATCGGAGAATGTGGTCTTGATTATTTTAGATTAGAAGAAGATAAAAAAGCAGGATTTTTCCTAGAAGACGAAGATGAAAAAGAAAGACAGAAAAAGATTTTTGCGGCACAGATAGAACTTGCTGTAGAGTTGAATAAACCACTCATGCTTCATGGCAGGCCAAGTAAAGGCAGTATGGACGCTTATAAGGACATGCTCGAGATGCTCCGGCAGGCCAAGCATGTCTACGGCGATAAAGTGAGAGGTAATTTTCATTTTTTTGTTGGCAATACTTATGTTGCTGAAAGAGTACTGAACCTCAATTTTACAATGAGTTTTTCTGGTGTCATTACTTTTGCTAAAGAATATGAAGAGGTAGTACACTTTGTGCCACTCCATATGATGCACGCCGAGACAGATAGTCCCTACGCGACACCTGCTCCATATCGTGGTAAGAGAAATGAGTCAACCTATGTAAGAGAGGTGGTAACAAGGATAGCTGAAATAAAGGTAAAAGAAGTAGAAGAGGTGAGAACTCAGTTGCTTCAGAACAGTTTGAGAGATTTTGCATTGACAGATAAGTAAATAAAAGGCATCATAAAAGTATCGGCACTATATGAAAGGAGGTTGCCGTGGCAAACAGAGACAGACGTGCATACTTTGGTCCGGTGTATAATCGAAACTTCGGAAAACTTGTAAAAGAAGTAGATCGAGAAGTCCTCCAGCTTTTTGTTGGAAAACATAAACTACTCCTTGACTCACTTCTAGAAGAAAGTGGAATGCAATCGGGTGTGAGTAAAGCAAGACATCTTTTTGTTGTTGAGACAGTGAGGTTGCTTGATGACGGGAACAAACTCCTGAGACCGCTTTGCATCTGGTTTCTTCCAAGACATGATTTTGTGACGGAGGTTAATAGTCTTCTGACAGAGTCATATAACTTAGATGAGATCAAGCAGAATAAACTCCTCCTAGCCTTAAACCCACCACCAGATTGGAGTAACTGGGACTATGAGAAGGCTAACTAAAATCGCCTGAAGGCTACACCAGCAGTAGTGGGGGTAGCCTTTTCATATGCTTAAAAATGTGCTATAGTGTGCTCCTATGACTAAAGAAATAGAAACCACAGTAGATAGCCGTGTGTATGAAGTTTCATACATTTTCGATAATAAAATTGAAGAAAGTACGGCGCTTTTGAAGGTAGACGCCCTCAAGCAATCTATTGCTACCCTTGGAGGTAGCTTCGTTTCAGAAGAAACTCCGTATTTACGCGAGCTTGCTTACGAAATGATTCGCGTCGTTAACAATGTGAATATTCGTTTTAATGAAGGTTATTTCGGATGGATTAAATTTGAAATAGCTGGAGAGAAGATAAAAGATCTTGAGAAAACTCTCAAGGCTGACGAAGAAGTCGTCCGCTTTATTGTCGTTAAGACAGTCAAAGAAAATACCGTCTTTACCAAGCGTGCACCAGTAATCAAAGCTGAAAACCTTACTGATATTATTGGAGACGTTATAAGTGAAACTCCAGTTGCAGAAGAAGTAAAAATTGAGGAAGCTAAGGCAGAAGTGGAAATCACTCCTAGCATTGAAACGAAAGAAGCGGTACAATAAAAACATGTATCTCAATAAAGCATTTATTTTCGGAAATTTAACTCGTGACCCAGAGCTTAAAGCGCTCCCTAGTGGAACAAAAGTAACTGAGTTTGCGATAGCAACGAATCGTTCCTACAAAGATCCAAATGGTGTTGTTAAAGACGAAACGCAATTTCACAATGTTATTGTGTTTGGCCGTCAGGCGGAGATTTCTGCGCAGTATTTAAAGAAAGGGCAGGGGGTACTCATTGAAGGACGTATACAAACTCGTAGCTGGGATGATACAAATGGTGGTGGTAAAAAGTATCGTACAGAAATAATCGCAGAGTCAGTGCAGTTTGGTCCAAAAAGTAGTGGTAGCGGTGCACCGCAAGGAGCTCCACAAGGTATGACAGGAGAGCATGCGCCAGGAGTGATAAGTAAGCCTGGACTGGATACTATTGACTATGGAGACACCAACATCAATCTCGATGACATTCCATTTTAAGAGCTAAAATTACTTCATCTACTTCCCTGTAAAAGCTTTTCGCTCCAGCGTCGTATCACTTGTACGTCTTGGTCGCAAAAAACTCTTACGCCTCGCATCTAAAGCAATTTGTAGCTCTTAAAAATCTATGCCAAAGCTTTTGTCTAACCAAGAAAGCTTTTGAATAAGTCCAAAAAGCAGATGTACTGAGAGTTAGTTTCTTTACCTGAAAGCATGAAGTGTCAATTTCAGTTAAAAAATACACACTAATCAAATACATACCCCACACTCCGTCCTAAAAGAACCGAAGAATTCTTTAGATTAAAAAAGAAATTTATCTATTAAATATATGAAAAAACAAGATTACTTCAAACAAAATAGCATCAAGTTCATCGACTACAAGGATACAGAAATCCTCGTTAAGTTCTTAAACCCACATGCGCGTATTCTTTCACGTAAAAAAACTGGCCTTACTGCTGGTAGTCAGCGTGATCTCTCACAAGCTATCAAGCGAGCAAGATTTATGGGGTTACTTCCGTACGTTAGCCACTAAAGAAAGACAGAGAGAAAGTAGGCACATAAAAACCACAGAATTTCTGTGGTTTTTATGTAGCTCAATGTGCTGGTAAAAATTAAGATGATTGTAGTTACGTCCTCTCTGTTACGGCAGCAATAATTTCTGCAAGTTCAGTAGTCACATTTTGAGCGTAACTAAAATCTTTTGAGGTGTTAATATTATATTTGAGTTCCTATAGAATCTCTTTTACTTTACTTAGTTCATCTTTGTTCATAGTATCAAAGACTTTTTGTATAAAATGAGGATCTGCATCCAAAAGTACTTCAAGTCCTTTCCTTCCAAGAGATAATCTCAAAGCTTTTTCTAGAGGGAAGATGGGTTTATTTTTATTATCAGACAACTGAGCTGGACTCATCGGTTGAGAAGTCTTAGCTATCGTATCAAAGAGGTTAAAAACATTAGCTGAAGTAAGCTCTGTTTGGCCTGATTTGCGTGATGCTTCGTTTTCTTTTGAGTCAGGAACTGGTGCCTGTTTATTTATTTTTGTCATATATGGTAATTAGTACACACAAAAGATTAGAAACAGCCACTATTTTATGGTAGTATACTTACATACTATTTATAAAAGTCCATGTCATTACAAACACATCCAAAAAAAGAAAGAACCTTTGTTATTCTCAAGCCAGATACAGTACAGCGCGGTCTCGTTGGAGAGATATTTAAGCGTTTCGAACGTATCGGTCTTAAAATCGTCGCTACTAAAATGCATATGGTCGATGAAAAAACTCTCTGGGAACATTATAATAAAGACGATACTTGGTATGAGAAGAAAGGGCTCCGTATTGTAGAGAACAAGAAATCACTTGGGCATGTTATCGACAAAGAAGCTATTGAATACGGTAAAGATATTATTCGTGCTATGGTGCATTATATGTGTGCAGGACCAGTTGTTTCACTTGTGTTAGAAGGTAATAATGCACAGGCAGTTGTCAAGCGTATTGTTGGTAGCACAGAGCCTTCTACGGCAGATACAGGTACTATACGCGGTGATTACTCTATCGACTCTTACTACCTTTGTGATGTTGATGGCAGCCGTGGAATGAGAAATCTCATTCACTGTACAGATCCAGCCGATGGTGAGGGTGCATATCAGCGCGAAGTAGATCTCTGGTTCTCAGAAGATGAAATCATGAAATATCGTCTCGTCACTGAAGCGATGCTCTATGATGTAAGTCTCGATAGTATGCGAGATAGTCTTACATAAAGATATAAATACTCTCTTAAAACTTTCTTTATCAGGATTCACTGTAAAGTAAAGTCAAAAGACACAGTAACACGAAAGCGAACTATGATGGTTCGTTTTTGTGTTACACTCAAACCATGAAAAAGACACAACATTTTTATGCAACTATGATAAATATGAATATGCCTGCAACTCGCACAGAATGGTGGATTATTGCAACACTTTTCTTTTTTCCATGGATTATTTTCGCACCTCTAGTGCTCGTTTCAATGCTCTTCGTTCCTTTCTTTTTTATGAGTCTTCTTTCTTTTGTGCTCAGTCTTTTTCTTGTTCCTCTTCTTTTTCTAATAACCCTTGTGTCGATTTTTGCTTGTCTACAGGTGCTCTATGTTATTGTTTCGCTACGTCGATATAAAGATTTAGGAAAAAGTGGTCTCTGGTTTTTTGTTATATTCATTCCAGTTATTGGTTCACTTTGGCAGATAGTAGAGCTTGGTTTTATTAAAGGGAAAATAGGTCATCACTCATAAAGAAGAGTTGCGATATTTTTTCTGCGCGTTATACTACAAAGTAGGTACTCGGACATTTTATCCTTCGCACATTCCGGGCTATGAGACATTGAAGTTTGCTGAGGCATATTTCTTTCTCTGCCCACCTGAAATATTTTCAGGTAATGTGCCCGAGTGCCGAGCAATTGCGCCCACTCTTGTGGGCGCTTTTGCATGGTATACTTTTGCGATGAAGGGAGCATTTTTGTTTCTTTGCGGAATCATCGTTATGGTAGGTATTTCTCACTTTGTGTTTGAAAGACTTCATCTGTACGATGAGTTTTTATGGCTTGATATTCCGATGCATTTCATCGGAGGTTTTCTGATATTTGGTTGTGTCGAAAGCTTGTTGCGAGCATGTAAGGTGAAGCATGATTTTTTGCTCACCATATCCATTTTTCTCATTTGCGCGAGTATTTGGGAGCTAAATGAATATTTCGTGAGACATGTCACCGAACGTAGCTGGTATGGATTCTTCGATACTATTAAAGATTACTGTGTAGGAGTTTTTGGATTTACCCTCGGGTACTATATACTTTATATTAAAAAATATTTATGAAAATTTCATTTTTAGGTGGTGAGGGGACGGCGACAGGGTCGCTTTTCTTGATAGAAATTGGTGGTAAAAAAATACTCATTGATTGTGGTCTGTATCAAGGGGAAAAGTATGGTTCAGATTTAAACAGAGAGGATTTTACTTTTGAGCCAAACGATATTACGTATCTCTTTGTGACACATGCTCACCTTGATCATGTGGGAAGAATACCTAAAATGGTACATGAAGGATTTAATGGACAAATTATTAGTACGGCACCAACGAGAGATATGGCAGAGCTTATTCTACTCGACTCGTATCGTATTCTTTCAAAAGAAGCACTTCGTGATAATCTCCCTCCTCTCTATGAGGAAAAAGACGTACTTGCTGCATTGCCTCTCTGGAAAACAATTGACTATCATGAAAAGTACATTTTTGACACCAGTGATGGTCCTGTGACTATTGAACTTTATAATTCTGGTCACATACTTGGCTCAGCTATTGTCGTTATTGAACATCAAGGAAAGAGAATCGCCCTCACTGGCGACCTCGGTAACACTCCTTCTCCGTTGATGCAAGAAACAGAGGTTCCTGAAGATCTGGATTATCTTGTTTGTGAAAGTGTTTATGGTGATAGAAATCATGAAGATTATGATGAGCGAGTAGCACTCCTTAAAGAGGCTATTGTTTCAACGGTGAAGCGTGGAGGTGTGCTAATGGTTCCTACTTTTTCTATAGAACGTGCCCAAGAAATGCTCTATTATCTTGAACAAATGATTAAAAATGGCGAAATACCAAGACTTCCTATTTTTCTTGATTCACCACTTGCTATCAATATTACTAAGGTGTATAAAAAATATGAAAATCTTTTTAACAATACAGCACAGGATATTATTAAAAACGGTGATGATATTTTTGCTTTCCCAGGACTCGTCCAAACAGTGACCGCTGATGAAAGTAAGCAAATACTCCATTCACCAAATCCTAAAATTATCCTTGCTGGGAGTGGTATGAGTAATGGTGGACGAATACTTCATCATGAAAGAAACTATTTACCATTCCATGAAAATAGTCTTTTACTCGTAGGGTATCAGGCAGTAGGAACTCTCGGCAGATTACTCCAAGAAGGCGAGAAGAAAATATTTATGAAAGGTGAAGAAGTAAAAGTTGAAGCTCGTATCTTACAGATACATGGTTTTAGTGCTCACAAAGACTCTGATCACCTTCTCGAATGGGTGAGTAAAGTAGCAGAAAAAGGAAGACTCAAGAAAATATACTTTGTGCTTGGTGAACCAAAAAGTTCTATGTATATTGCTCAGCGTGTGCGTGAACATACAGGTATATCCGTCTCTGTGCCAGAAAGGGGAGAGTCGTTCACACTTTAAGAGGAAGCTGTAGTATACTTTCCTTTATGAAAACAGTATTTGTTATTGCTATTGTCTCAAAACTGTATGACGCCTACAAAGACGAGAAAAAAATTTCCCTTAAAAGAGAGCTTGGCTCTTTACTCGCAAAAAAAAGATTATCGGTGCTCGCTGATTTTTCACCGATGGCTCAGTATGTAAAAGAGTCAATTCTTGCAGAAGGAGGGACGTTGACGTCCATTTCACCAGCAAGTAAAAGAGAGGAACATGTCTCTGTCTTTCGCTTAGATACACTTCCAGGTGAAGTAGTTATCTATGCAGGCCTTGGACAGCATACTACCTTTTTGACACTGCTTCGTAGTGCGGATATAGTGATTTGTCTTGACGAAGTATCATTTTGTGATGCGACGATTCTTTTCCAAGAAGGAGTAGTGAAAGAGGTAAAAGAACTCAACCTTGAGACATTGAAATATGTTAAGGGACTTGGCACAGAGTAATCATTGCTCAGTACATATAGAACGGTTCTTATGGAGTAATTCTAGATATCCCTTAGCTAAGTAACTTACTCAAAACAAAATCGCTCCTTACGGAGCGATTTTGTTTTGAGTGTCTATGCTGTAACGACAGCAACGATTTTCTTGAATGTTTCAGGATTTTCTGCTGCTAGGATGGAAAGTATCTTACGATCAATTTGCATATTCTTAACAGTCGCAAGAGCTATGAATCTACTGTAAGTAATACCTATTTCTCGGAGAGCTGCATTTAATCTCACGGTAAAGAGGCGACGCATGTCGGTCTTCTTGTCTTTTCTATGAGAAAAAGCATGAGCTCCAGCGTGGCGAAGTGCTACTTTTGCCTCTACTTCTTTCTTGCTTCTTCCAAAACGGTAACCTTTTGCAGCTTTAAGCACGTTTCTACGGTGCTTCATGGCCATGAGGCCTCTTTTAACGCGTGACATATCTTTTCTTGTACAATTTAATAAATTACCTAACTATTTAAGAAGACCTGGAAGGAAACGAGATTTCTCTTTTCCTGTCATATGGAATTCTTGGGGTCTTTTTGCAGAAAGCTGCTTACTTCTCTTCGCTTTTGCATTGAAGTGATTAATTCCTGGCTTGCGCGAAAGGATTTTACCATTCTTTGTTATTCGAAGACGCTTGAGAAATGATTTGTTCGTTTTCATACCGTACCTTTGTGTGTAATTTGCCTATTCTATCATAAAAATAAAGAGGAATCAAGAGACTTTCCTACTTTACTTTGCTTTTTCAATAACGATCATATAGCTCTTGGGAACTTTTTTTAGGGGTTCAGCTATTTTGTATTCTGCGGGGATCACCGCCAGTATTCTGTCCATGCGTTCACGAAGGAATGAGTCTTCCATATACTTTGTTCTTCCTTTGAGTTGCATTTCTATTTTGACGCGATGTCCTTCTTTGAGCCATTCTGCGGCCTGTTTGGCTTTAATAAAAATATCATGCTCTGATATGCCGACAGAAATTTGTATATTCTTAGTCTCAGTAATGTGTGACTTTGCTTTTACTTCTTTTTGTTTTTTAGACTGTTCGAACATGTACTTCCCGTAATCAGTGATACGAGCGACAGGGGGTTCTGCGTTCGGAGAAACTTCGATGAGATCGAGCTTGAGTGCTTTTGCTTGCTCAAGCGCTACTTCTTTAGAAAGAACACCGAAGTTTTCACCTTGGGGTCCGATGACACGAAGAGTCAGTGCGCGAATTTGTTGATTGATGGAAACTTTAGTAGACAAAGTGTTTATAGTTATTTCTTAGTAAGTAAAGTGTATTATACAACATTTTTGTCGATTTGAAAATAACTAAAAGCAATTAAATTATTCTGGACATTAGTTGGAGTTGTATTTGCTAGTATCCTTTTTTTGGAGGAAAAGGTAAAAATGCATTCGTCTTTTTTGCATACGCTTCCCATTCTTTATCACCACGCCATCTTTTTTCTACCATAGGTATACCGCTGACAAAGAGTAAAAGTGTCGTAATGAGTAAAGGAGAGAGATAAACGATGAAGCTGCTACCCCCTCCAAAGCTGATGGTCGCCAGCCCTAACCACATCATTGATTCCCCAAAATAGTTAGGGTGTCTAGTGTAGGCGAAAAGACCTGTAGTAAGAAATCTGAGACCATGTTTGTTTCGTTTGGCAATAAAGCTATCGAGCTGTGCATCTCCTACCGCTTCAAAGAAGAATCCAAGCATCCAGAGTAGTATTCCTATACAAGAAAGAACTGAAATAGTGGTTCCTGTGAGAGAGAGTGTGAAGGGGAGTAACACTAAAGAAATGATAAATGCCTGCAAGACATATATTTGCAGATAGCTACGCAGTATACAATAAAGCTTCCCGTACCTTGACCATTCTATGCGCCAAACTGCATAACGGAAATCTTCTTCCTTGTTTTTGTTTCTTTTGTATATTCTCATCGCAAGACGAGATCCCCAAATAAGTATGAGAAAAAGGAGTAGGAGTGAAATAAAAGGTAAGCCCTTCTGTGTTATAGCAATATAGGAAAGAATAATACTGGTAAAAATAAAACAGAGACCATAACCTATATCCATGATGCTATTATTTTTAATACGCAAGGCGAGTGAAAAAATAAGAGTAGTAAAAAGAAGCGAGAGAATAAATGAAAGGGTGTAGATTACAGGTAGTACCATAAGTAAAGTATATAGCAATTTGAGTTTATTGCATCTATTTTATTGACATTTACCGGAAACTTTTATTGAATACTACTAAAAATATTCGTACCATTTTCATCAACGCCAATAAGAAATGAGTTCTTGGTAAGAGAGACATCCCCCTTCCTGAGGTAGGAAATGGTCTTCTAAAGAAAAAGAGTAAGCACTAAGAATTTTTTCATGAGATAAAGAGGAGAAACTTATATAACTTCTCGTCATGCCATGGGCATTTATTGTGATTGGAATGAACAGTAAATTTCATCAGACTCCTTCTTTTCATGAGACTCACAAGTTATTAGCTTTCTCAAGACATTTAGGGTCTTTCCGTCGCAAGTACTCGCGAGCTCATCTCGCTTGTTTTAGTTTTGTCTTGAACCCAACAAAACTAAAACATAGCTGCGACCGTTCGAATCCTCACAGACGTGAGCGTCTCCCAATATGATTCTCTAATCAGCGGTTCACGTCTTCCATCTCCACAGAAAATAAAAGTGCGACACCTTTCGGTGTCGCACTTTTATTTTCTGTGGAGATGGGCGGATTCGAACCGCCGTGTACAAAAGGGTAAGGGTAGCATCTACGTTACGTAGTTTGCTTTTATATGTCTCGACATCCTCCTCTAAAAAACAAACCAAATGAGAAAGATGTCAAAGCACATTGTTTCGGAATTTCTCTGTGCGTGTAGAAGTTCCTACGCTCGTAAGTATATTGCCCACACTTTCTCTTACGAGTAAAGAAAAAGGGGACACCAGGTTGGCGTATTACGCGAACGCTGGAGCAAATCCGAACGCCATATATGGTGAAGGGATAGCCTTAGCAGTTTTGTTTGCACAAAATTGTTACAACAAGCTTAACGAAATTTGTTGCCACTTCGGTGACGCACTACCTCTACCTTTTTTGTATCGATACCAGTACATCCCCGTGTACAAGCTGTAAGCTCTGAGACACAAGCTTCAAGCTTTTTGAATTAAACCTATATTTATAAACCAAACTTGATGTCTCTTAGACAGAGTGACTTATATTTCTTAAATCACGTTTACTTTCTTTTTCTTTCAAACTTTCCCGTTTGTCACCTTTAGTTTTTCTTTTCCCTAAAGCAAAACGGATTTTGATAAGCAGACCTTTACTGTACAACGAAAGAGGAATCATTGTCAAGTGTTTATTTTCAGATTCACGGTAAAGATCTTCTATTTCTTTTTTAGAGAGAAGAAGTTTACGGACTCGGTGTGCGTCATAGTCTTTACCAGCATTAAGAACTTGATAGGGTGGTACAAACATGCCTACAATAAAAACCTCGCCACCACGAACTATCACGCGCGCACCATCTAGCGATCCATGTTTTTGTTTAAGACTCTTGACCTCTTGACCGGTGAGTTTGATTCCCGCCTCAAAAGATTCTTGTAGTTCAAAATCTAACCCTGCTTTTTTATTTTCAACAAATGACATAATTCGATTATATCATGGACTAAAGTTCTACATTTAGCTCTTGATTTGGTATAATAGGGGCATATGTCTAAAAAGGTAACAAGTAAAGTGAAGGATTTGCTGAAAAAAGGTGATGTAAAAGGAGATACCCCATTTGGAACGCTCTTTAAACAGTTTCTCATAGTCGTGCTAGTTATTACTGCACTCACCTTTATGTATGGTCGTTTGACGAAGAAGAAGGAGACAGAAGTTATCTCGCTCGGAGCACTTTCCTCACTTGTAACAGCAAAACAAGTGAAACAAATAGAAGTGTACGACAATGATTTAGAGGTGCTTAAAATAGACGGGACTAAGTTACTAGCTCATAAAGAAAAAGAGTTATCTGCTTCAGAGACGCTCCTCTCTTATGGAGTAAGTACAACAACTCTTGCGAGTACTAGTCTCTTGGTGAAGGGTCAGACGGCTAGTACTGTTCTACTTGCAATGCTACCAATACTACTCCCATTCCTTTTTATAGGTTTTACCATTTGGTGGCTCGCTCGCGGCGTCAAGGGTGCAAATATGCAAGCATTATCTTTTGGACAAAGTAAAGCAAAGGTGATCATGCCGGATGACACCGCAAAGAAAGTCCTCTTTAAAGATGTAGCAGGTGTCAAAGAAGCAAAAGAAGAATTGACAGAAGTTGTCGACTTTCTTCGTAATCCTAAAAAGTTTACCGAGATTGGAGCAGAAATACCAAAAGGCGTACTTCTGATGGGTGCGCCAGGAACGGGTAAGACTATGCTTGCTCGTGCTGTGGCAGGAGAAGCAGGGGTTCCGTTCTTTCATCTTTCTGGAAGTGAGTTTGAAGAAATGTTTGTCGGTATTGGTGCAGCACGCGTACGAGACCTCTTTGATATGGCAAAGAAGCAGGCTCCATCAATTATTTTTATTGATGAAATAGATGCTATTGGACGCGCTCGATCGACGAGTATGGGGGGGCAAGGTGAAGCTCGCGAGCAGACACTTAATCAGATACTTGTTGAAATGGACGGTTTTGAGAAAAAAGAAAATGTTATCGTCATGGCGGCAACTAATAGACCGGACGTACTCGACTCTGCACTGCTTCGCCCTGGACGATTTGATAGAAGAGTCACACTTGATTTGCCAGACAGATTAGATAGAGTAGAAATACTGAAGGCACACATCAAAGATAAACCACTCGCAGAAGATGTCAATTTTCAAACCATTGCCGAGCGTACGCCAGGCTTTTCTGGAGCAGATTTGTATTCACTGATGAATGAAGGTGCCATCCTCGCAGCTCGTGAAGGTAGAAATAAAGTAGCCCAATTTGATCTCGTTCGCTCTATTGAAAAAGTGATGCTTGGTCCTGAGCGAAAGAGTCATGTGCTGTCACTGAAGGAAAAGAGAATCACTGCATACCATGAGGCAGGACACGCTCTTGTTGCTTCGATGTTGCCTGATGCTGACCCTGTGCACAAAATATCTATCATCGCTCGCGGTCGCGCTGGAGGCTATACGCTGAAGCTTCCCTTTGATGAGAAAAGACTTATGAGTAAGCGTGCATTCTTAGATGATATTGCGATGTCTCTTGGTGGATATGTTGCAGAAAAGCTTGTCTTTGGAGATTTAACAACGGGGCCATCAAATGACTTACAGGTAGCGACAGCTCTTGCAAGAGATATGGTGACTAAATACGGCATGAGTGATTTACTCGGTCCGATAGCGCTCGAAGGAGATGGATCAGCTCTCTATGGCAGGGGAATGTACGGCAAAGAATACAGCGAAGAAATGGGGGCGAAGATAGATAGTGAAGTCAAGCGCATCATGAATGAAAACTGGGAAAGGGCAACAAAGATACTGACCGAAAAAAGATCAGCGCTCAACTCTATTGCTGAGGAACTTATTAGGGTAGAAAACATTGAAAGAGAAGAATTTGAAAAGCTCCTTATTTTAAATGGTATTGTTCCAAAGAAGAGGGAAGTGGAGTAATCTCTTTAGTATATAATACCGGAAACTTGTAATTAAAAATGTATGAATAAGTACATTCAAACTAGGTACACTAGGATCTAGCTTTCTGATTTATAGACTTGGATATCGAACTGATTACTCATCACTAGGGATGATATTAGTACATCAGGCATGACAGATACAGATACAGATACAGACCTGGATACCAGATAGTTTTTGAGTACAAAATACTTCTGGTATGACAAATACTTGAACACAGAGAAATA
>JAYTSG010000034.1:0-2287 GCA_043745785.1 bacterium
AGGGAGTTAAAGACAATGTGAACAACCTCACACTCTGGTAGACAGAAGGTCATGTATCAGGTCATACCCTGCAGTCTCTGCTGCAGGGTTTTTGATTAATCGCTTCAGTCTTCTTTTTCCAGTCATTCTCAGTTTTTGCAGCAGCTTCATCAGTTCCTTCTTCCCCATCAGCTGTCTCCGCCTCAGCCCCTCTACAATCAATCGGAAATACCGTCCCCGTCACCGTCACGTGGACCGACAACTCAGACAATGAATCAGGTTTCTCTATCACACCGTTCTATCAAGGAGGTCTTACTCCTGTCACTAATTCAGGTTTGTCAATAATCGCTAGAGCTTCTGCTAATGCAACAAGTTATACTTTTGCTACATCATCATCTTTAAACCTTATCCCCGCAACCACGACACCCATCTTCTTTGTTGTCAGAGCAATAAATAGTTTTGGTGCTTCAGTTGGATCAACGAGTACTGCGGTAGTGTTTCTAACGCTTCCACCAAATCCGCCCACCAATATCAATGCTGTTTTGAATCGCGTCGCAGGTACACGTGCTATAGTTTACAGTATTAAAATTACTTGGACAGACTCTCTAAATGACTTAGGATATCTACTTAAGAAATTTACTATTACAGATGGAGTAAGTTCTTTGCCGACAGTTATAGCCCTCGCACAAGATACTGTTAGTTACATAGATACGGCAGTTGTCAAAGGAAATAGTTATTATTATCAACTACAAGCAGTAACTGGAACTCTCTCATCTACAGTGATTAGTTCTGGAATTATAATCGTACCTACTGGAACTTCTAGTTCTTCAGTGTCTGCTCTTTAAGAATCATCATAAATTCCTAATTTTCTGAAAGTGTACAAGAAAAGCTACCACGTAAGGTAGCTTTTCTTTTGTTATTATTTTTTGTTATACTTTAATGATGAAAAATTTTATTCATGAAAATAAAATAACGTTAAGCGTCATCGTTTGCTCCCTTACTCTCTATGGTGCCATTTCGTATTTTTCGAAACCCCTCTCTTCTCCGCCTAAAGAGGTAACAAAAAAAGTAGAGATACCTCTTACGAATGTAAAACTGTATGATGTATCTGGGGTGGCCAAACCTCTAGAAAGGGGAATTAGCCCACTGCAGTATAAGCTTTTTTTTCCTTCATCGGTAACACGTGAGACGAAGAACGATGGGAGGGATATAGTTTTCTATTTTAATGGTATGAAAGTTGCCGTGCTAACTTTTGTCTATGTTGGTAAAAAAGGACCGACACCACTTACTTACACTAAAAATACTCTTGGCTCTCGTCTGCCGCTTGCTATTGATCCAAAGGAAGTAACAATTGGTAGTTATGGCTATATTACGGCAAGTTCTATCGACTCTTATTTTCGTATTGGATCATTTAAAAAAGGTGAATGGTTAGGCGCGCTAGAAATTGTTAATGAAAATGAGGCTTTTGAAAAAATACTACTTGATAAACTGGTAGTAAAGTAATTGTAGTTTTTTATTGTCTTTCTGTAAACTTTGAGTTCATAAACGTATTCTATAACACTAAAACTATTTTGTGATTTAAAGATTATTGTGTATTCCTATATTCAATCTAAAATACTATTTTCTTTTCGACACAACTCAGTCTACAAACAGAATTATTTCTTGTTAAAAACTATTCTCGTGATCGAAACTGAGTTCGGTGAGTTACTCTAAGTTATGTTTTATGGCTTTCAGTATAAAATGCATAAAATAAGAACTCAGTATTTGAAAATGGGAAATAATACTTATAAAAATTGATTACTGTAAAATGATGGAAAAAAGATGCGATTTTTGCTATACTGAGCAATTGAAATCGAGCTTTGTGCGTTTTCTCTCATTATTCCTAAAAACGCTTTATTTATATGGCTGTAAAGAAAAATAATTCTCCTGTAGTACATGTAGAAAGTATTATCGTGCGTGGTGCCCGTACACATAATCTCAAGAATATAACGGTAGAAATGCCTCGGCATAAGATGATTGTTTTTACAGGACTGTCAGGTTCTGGAAAATCATCCCTTGCTTTTGATACCATTTTTGCGGAAGGTCAGCGTCGTTATGTTGAGTCTCTTTCGGCATATGCGAGACAATTTCTCAATCAAATGCAAAAGCCTGATGTGGACGAGATAGTCGGCCTCTCTCCAGCTATATCTATTGATCAAAAGTCAGCAGGACGTAACCCTCGCTCGACGGTGGCGACCATCACTGAAATATATGATTATCTTCGAGTCTTGTATGCCAGAGTTGGCAAGCCTTACTGTATAGAATGTGG
>JAYTSG010000035.1:0-2335 GCA_043745785.1 bacterium
CCCTTTTGTGTCATGTAGCTATTGTAGTTGAAAACCGAAGGTTTTCAAACTTTCCTACAAGGACCTGCGGCAGAGACCGCAGGGAATCGAGTTAAAAATAGTCTTAATACACTGAGTCACTTACTAGATAAAGCGTCCGAACATGTCAAAGAAAAGGGGATAGGTGAAGAAGTTGTTCTTCACGCAAGCATCGTACCAGACATGTTTAATTTTACTAAACAAATACAGATTGCTACCGATGATGCACGCCGAAATCTCTATTTACTCGCCGGTAAAGAGCATATTAAAATGGAGGACAATGAGAAGTCAATCGAAGAGCTCAAAGCGCGTGTTACAAAAAATCTTGAGCTGATAAGTGCTCTTACAGAAAAAGATTTTGAAGGGGCAGATGAAAGAAAAATCACTCTCTTTTGGATGAAAGATAAACATGTGCTCGGTAAAGATTTCGTGAATGAATTTGCATTTTCTAATTTCTTCTTCCATATAGTAACAGCTTACAATATCCTTAGAAAAGAGGGTGTAACTATTGGAAAAATGGATTTTATTACAAAGTTTTCGATGAGAGATAATGACTAGTTGAGTACTTCACAAATGAGCAAAGAAATCATCATAACCAAGCTCCATAAGACCTATAAAAATGCCAAGAAAGAAACTCTTCATGGTCTTTCCTTTACTATTCCTAAAGGGCAGTTTATTGGAATCTTAGGGCCAAACGGTGCAGGGAAAACAACAATGATTAACTGCGTCACCGGAGTAACGAGTCTGACGAGCGGAACTATCAGTATCTTTGGGAGAGATGTTGTCTCTGATTATCGAGAAGCTCGGAGACTTATTGGTGTCTCCCCGCAAGAATTTAATATTGATATTTTTGATACTGTTAATAGTATTTTAGATTATCAAGCTGGTTATTTTGGTATTACAGGGAAGAAGATGGAAGAAAGAAGGGAAGAACTTATCAATCAATTTGATTTACAAGATCATAGAGAAAAGCGCTTTCAGGCGCTCTCTGGTGGACTCAAGCGACGTACCGTCCTTGCTAAAGCTCTCATGCATGACCCAGAAGTCCTCATTTTAGACGAGCCGACAGCAGGAGTTGATGTTGAGACAAGGCAAGCTCTTTGGAAATACCTAAAAGAGCTTCATAGTAAAGGGAAGACTATCCTTCTCACTTCTCATTATCTTGAAGAAGTGCAACTTCTTTGTGAGAGAGTAGCTATTATTAAAGATGGAAAAATACTTCTTGATGGTTCGATGAAAGAGCTCACCAAGAAGAAGAGTCTTGAGGAAATCTATTTAGAAAATGTCGATAATAAATAAAACTATGATGTACAACTGGACAGGGTTTTTTACGCTCGTTCGTCGTGAAGTGGATAGGGCTAGAAGAGTTGTTGGGCAAGCAATCATCGCCCCACTTGTCACAGCTGTACTGTATATCTTTGTTTTCGGGTTCGTCGTTGGAAGTAAAATACAACTTATCGAGGGAATAAAATATATTAGTTTTGTCTTTCCTGGTATTTTTGCAATGAACCTCATTATGGCAGTCTTTTCTGCAACCTCTTTCTCTATTTACTTTATGAAGTTCCAAAAAACGATAGAAGATATGCTTACACTTCCACTCTCTTATGTAGAAATTGTCATGTCACTTCTTGTGAGTGGTCTTGTGCGTGCTTTTGCTATCACGGTTTCACTGTCTTTTGTTGCAGTAGCTTTTGGAGTTAATGGTCTTGCACATCCATTTTATCTCCTCTTTTTTGTTCTTCTCATTAGTCTTCTTTTTGGTTTACTTGGAATTATTGCTGGGATCTGGGCTGATAACAGCTTCGAGAAATTTGGACTAGTAACCAATTTTATTTTGACACCACTCACTTTTCTTGGTGGAACATTCTACTCGGTGCATATGCTTCCAGAGAAAATACAATTTATTGTGCGTGCTAATCCTCTATTTTACGCAGTAGATAGTCTCAGATACTCCCTCACAGGGTATCATGAAAGCTCTTTGTTGCTCTCTATCTCCGTCTTGAGTGGACTTACTTTACTTGCTTTAGCTGTTTGTATTTTTATTTTTAAGACAGGTTGGAAGTTGAGGGCGTAAGCTGACTGTCTCACTGATCGAGAGGGTAAGAACTAAATAATCTCTATGTATTTTTGTCAAATAGTATATACTACGCCATAGTGTTATGCTACACGTACTATACATTTAAGAGTAACCTATGAATAAAAAATTTTTCAGTTCATCATTTTTAACTCGATTCCCTGCGGTCTCTGCCGCAGGTCCTTGTAGGAAAGTTTGAAAACCTTCGGTTTTCAACTACAATAGCTACATGACACAAAAGGG
>JAYTSG010000036.1:0-6004 GCA_043745785.1 bacterium
GTGCTGGACTCTGGAATTTCCACCTACGTACGTAGTTTTAAAATATGAAAATTTGGTGGGAATGTGTTTGAGAAGTTATTACCGAACAAGTCTATTCAAAGAAGTGGTATTCATAATTAACTACTCCATTTCTCACGAAGGTGAGGACTTTTAACATACTACACAAAAGTAGAATGTTTTGCAATGGTTTTTTCTCTATCTCTAAAGAAAGAAAAAGTAGTGAGTTCTATTTTCTCCCGACTGTGTATCCGAACAACTCTCTTATTTTATAGAGGAAAAGAGCAAAAACAGCCCCTAGCATATCCATAAACATATCTTTCTGCGCGTCCCATACGTCTCCCTGACTTCCGAGGAATGCAGCGCCAGCAGTACCGCCGTCTTTTACCGCGTATATCCACTCTATATCTTCGTACACTGCCGCTATCATACCGATAAGTGAAAAAGCAGCGAGATACGCAATAAACTTTTTGGTGATGATATTTCTCCCGAGCGTATACTCAAGAAAAAGAAAAGCATAAAATCCGACAGAAAAATGCCCAATTCTATCAAAGTTGTTTCTCTCCCATCCAAAAAGATTCGTCACAAAATCAAAAGGGACTCTTTCAAAGGTATAATGTCCCCCGATGGTGTGCCACAAGAGAAGGAAGCTTGCGAGTGCGTACGCGAGGTTAGAAAATCGCACGCCGCGAATATAGAGAATGACAAGCCCGAGAGCTATCCCCATGATGGGATAATTCTCTGCTTTCCATACCGCTCTATCATAAGGATGTATCGCACAAATAATCCATTCAATGACATACACAGCTAACAAAAAATGTGGAAAGTATTTTGAAAATGTTTTCATGAAATAAGTATACCCTAGCGAATGAAAAACTACGACTTTACAAAACTTTCTATCACTTCTTTTTCTCCATCTGCAAGATCGAGCATGAAGGCTTCTTCTTTTGTAACCAGCTTATACTCTGTGTGCTCATCGTTAAGAACGATGAGAGGAGCTTCTTTACACCTGTACAAGAACATATGCCATTCGCATGATTGATTAGTAGCATCTCCATTTCTATAAAAAACCTTTTCATCAAGAAGACATTCATCAGCTAAGGAGATACCCGTCTCTTCAGAAAGCTCACGCTTTGCAGTTTGTTCAAAACTCTCACCTTCCTCTCGTCCTCCAGTACAGAGCGCCCACTTATTTGCGCCAAAGGATTTATAAGGTGAACGCTTAAAGAGATAAAAAGAATCGTTGTAGAGGAGAAAAACTCCTGCCGAGACAAACTCTGTTACAAAATTTTCTGGTTTAATTTCTGAGAACATATATGTTAGAAAAAATATACTTTTTAAAAAATTTCCATACTCTACTTACTATCTAATGACGTGAGTCCAAGCTCTTCCATTAAATCTGTATGCTTAAGCGTAAAACCTAAATTCGGAATCCCAAGCTTGTAGTAACTTCCGCTGACTGTTTTGACAATAACAGCACCCGTATCACATTTCCAAAATGAATCTATAGGTGTCGTTTGTCCACCTGACCCATACGTCACAACTCGTCCAATGACCCCACTATCTAAAGGAGATCCATGAACTCTATTTAGTCCCCAAAGTTGAAGTGTATCTTTTATAATGAAATCAGATTCTTTAACTTGATCTTTCTCTATATTTTTAATTCTAGAATTTTTTAACTTTCTTAATATCTCCACACCTGATTTTACAAAAGCAGGATCGATACTTTTAAGCACCTATACCGTATTTGTTGTTTCAACACAGATTTTGTCATCAGAGAGACGATAGTAGTCAATAATCCTCCTAGTAACCCCACCATCATAGTGGCAAGTAGCATTTATGATTCCGTCCGGAGAAACATTATCGGGTTGCATCATTTTTTGCTCAACAACAAGACTGAAGCCTTCAACAATTTTTACTGGCTTTGCTGTATTAATCTCGATAGATTTACTTCGCTTTGCTGTTCCTTCCATGGTTAGATTATATTATGAACTAAACATCCAAATTTGCCTCCTTCGCGTACGTCTGTATAAAAGACTTCCTCGGCCCTACCTCCTGACCCATAAGCATTTCAAAGACACGCCCTGCCTCGTCTGCTTCATCTATAGTCACTTGTTTTAGCGTACGATTTGCTTTATCCATCGTTGTCTCTTTGAGTTCGTCAGGGTTCATTTCTCCAAGACCTTTATAGCGTTGCACGCTTGGCTTTTTACCTTTTTTAGCCACCATTTTTGTTCCCACATCTTCACCTTCCTCAGTTCCTTCATCTTCACCGTCACCTTCAGTTCCTTCACTCTGTATCTCGTCATCATTTGGATCAAAACCAAGCTTCGTTAAAATGACATCACGCTCTGCGTCAGAGTAAGCATAATGGTTTTCTTTTTGATAAGAAACTTTATACAGAGGTGGTTGTGCTATATACACATAACCGGCTTCGATAATGGGTCTATAATAACGGAAAAAGAAAGTAAGAAGGAGGGTACGAATGTGAGCACCATCGACATCTGCATCAGTTGCGATAATGAGTTTATGATAGCGAACTTTTGAAATATCGAAAGTGTCTCCAATAGCAGCACCCATAGCGAGTACAAGGTTTTTTATTTGCTCTGATCCAAGCATCTTATCTAGACGAGCTCTCTCGACATTAAGTATTTTCCCGCGCAGAGGTAGTATCGCTTGCGTGCGACGATCACGCCCCATCTTTGCTGAACCTCCTGCCGAATCTCCCTCCACAATAAAAAGCTCTGATTCTGCTGGATCATTACTTTGACAATCAGCAAGCTTTCCTGGAAGTGAAAAGCCTTCAAGCGCTCCTTTACGGAGCACTGAATCTTTTGCAGCTTTTGCAGCTTTACGGGCACGAAGAGCAAGTAATCCTTTATTGATAATCTCTTTTGCATCATCAGGATTTTCTTCGAGAAAGAGTGTAAACGCATCGGAGAAAACTGTTGCCGTTGCACCTTGCGCCTCCATAGAGCCGAGTTTAGCTTTAGTCTGTCCTTCAAACTGAATTTCCCGAAGCTTAACCGAGATAACAACAGTCAAGCCTTCAAGCACGTCATCACCCGTCAGATTCTCATCTTTTTCTTTCAAGATACCACTTTTTCTAGCGTAGGTATTGATGAGACGAGTGAGAGAAGTTTTAAAACCAGTCACGTGTGTACCACCTTCGGCAGTAGGAATATTATTAGCGAAAGCAGCGATTTTAGTAGAAAGATCATCTATATACTGAAGCGCAATTTCTACACCGACATTTTCTTGTTGCTTATCTACATAGAAAATATTTTTATGTATTGGTTTTGAAAGTTCATTGTAATGTTTAACGAGTGACTTGAGTCCTCCTTCAAAATAAAATGATTCACTACTATTTTCATAGGTCAGATCAGAGAGATATGAAGCTCCATCGAGTGTCATCTCTTCTTTTTGATCACGAGCGTCAATAATATGGATAGTAAGACCACGAACAAGATATGCCTGTTGACGAAGATGCGACACGATAGTTTCCCAAGTAAAGTCTGTGCCTTCCTTAAAAATCTCAGCATCTGGCTGAAAAGTCACTATAGTCCCATTAAACTTACTTTTACCAAGATCTTTAACTGCAGCTTTACGTATACCTTGCTTATACTCTTGCATAAAAAGTCTCCCCTCACGGTGTACCTCCACGCGACATAAAATAGAAAGAGCGTTCACAACGGATGCACCAACTCCGTGGAGACCACCTGATACATTATAGCCATCACCACCAAATTTACCTCCCGCATGGAGAGTGGTCATGATGGTTTCGAGGGCAGAGACTTTCGTTTTGGAATGTATGTCAGTTGGTATGCCACGACCATTATCCACCACGCGCACGCGATTACCAGGAAGCAGTGCCACCTCGACACGATTTGCATGACCATTCATAGCCTCATCACGAGAGTTGTCGAAAATTTCCCAAATGAGATGATGCAGTCCAGCAGGGCCTGTAGACCCGATGTACATACCAGGACGCTTTCTTACTGGCTCTAAACCTTCGAGGACTTGAATCGAATCAGCACCATAACTCACTTTTTTCTTATCATCTTTGTTGGCCATAGTAGTGTAGTTTTATGTACTCTATTATATCATTTTCTATCTTTCTCTGCTAGCGAGAAAAAGAAGAAAGAGCGAGAGAATGCTTGACTTTTTTATAAAAAATAGTAGTATTAAAAGTCATTGCCCTTTCAAACCTAACTGACCCTCAGGAGTATCACCATGGAAAGTCTTATCTACGCGCAAAAAATAACTTTAATTTTTGGAGGCCAAGCTACTGTCGTCGCATTTGGAAGGCAGAGCAACTCACACCCGCATAATTGGTCACTTGCCAACCTTGAAGAACCTGAAGCAACCCACCTTCACACAGCGCTCGGCGCCTACACATACGACAATCAGGAGATTTTTGCGCCGAGACCAACACTCGCAAACGGAAAAATCATCGGTTACGAAGCACTCAACAAAGAGATACTTCTACCTAACGGAAAGAAAGTTTTTCGTGGAATTGATGCAGATGGGGTGATACTACCTATCGGTTCTTCGCACGCACTTTCTTCCGGTGACTGCGCTACCATCGTAGTACACTGGCAGGGCGATGACGGAAATCCCCATCTCATCGCAGCGCATGCTGCTCGTGACAGTCTTCTTGACCCAGAATTTTTCAAAGACGCTGGAAAACCTCGAACCAGCCTGAGTGTCGTAGAGAACATCATCAAAGAGATTCCAGTTGTCTGTCTAAAAACAGCGTCAGCCTGGGTCGGTATGGCTATCGGTGCTGGTACACATTTCAGTCATCCAACGAGTGATGTACGCCATCCACAAAATAAAAAACGAAATAACTTCATTCTTGAGAGGTACGGTGTGCAATGTTTTGATGGACCAAACTATCTTGGTCAGTACTGTATCAAGGAAATAGCGAGGGCCCAGCTAGAGCAACAGGGTATCAACCCTAAAGCAATTGAAGTTGATGACGTGGACACGCACAATGACAAAGTTGCTAACAATTTTGCCTGGCACTCGTACAGGAGAACGAAAGAACCTGCGCGCAACCTTGTACTCGTCAATTTCCACGGCACGAACTCGAAGAAGGTATTTGGGGCATTCTGAGATGTTTTCACTTTCGGCTTTGGGCGCGGATCATTCTTGGTCCGCGCCCTTTCTCACATCACTTGAGCTATAGCATATATGATATACTCTTTTCTATTATGAAGTATCACTTTATTGGTATTTGTGGAGCTGGAATGAGCGCTGTAGCAAAACTACTCATTGACTCTGGACATACAGTAACGGGAAGTGACGAAGGGTTCTATGCTCCTATTTCAGAGTATCTTGATAAACAACATATCTCTTGTCTCAGCCCTTACAAAAAGCAGAATATTCCTACTGATGTTGACTGTATCATTGTCGGTAAACACGCAAAACTTACTCAAGAAACTAATGAAGAAGTTGCTTTTGCTTTTACTCTTGGAAAACCAATACTCTCATTCCCTGAAGTGTTAGAAAAGATAACCGATGAGAGAGAGAGAATTGTCGTGGCGGGTAGCTTTGGTAAATCAAGTTGTAGCGCTCTTATGGCATGGATTCTTTCTGAAAATAACATTGATGCTGGGTACTTTATTGGAGCGGTTCCAATCACTCCTAAAGAAAATGCTCACGTTGGAACTGCAAAAGAATTTGTATTCGAAGGTGATGAATATCCATCTCTTAACTGGGACTCTACATCAAAATTTTTATATTATCACCCTCATCATATTTTACTCACCGCTCTTGCTCATGATCATATCAATATTTTCAAAACCCATGAGGAATATATTACACCTTTTATAAAACTCCTCTCTACTCAAGAGGCATCTGGACTCGCCATGATCTGTACCGATGACGAAACTGTCAAGAAAAACTTGTTAGTTATTCAGTCGAACCATCAGAGAGTAATCACTTATGGGTTGCACTCAGGTTCTACCTGGTCAGCAAGAGACATACACTACGACGAGATGAC
>JAYTSG010000037.1:0-9121 GCA_043745785.1 bacterium
GACTATTGCTTCTTCTACTGGAGCACCTGTACTCTCTGTGTTATCAAGCGGGGATGTGGAAGTTGGTGGACAAGTGATATCAAAGGGGGTGAAGTGGACTGATAGAAATGTGACTTCGGCGAAGAGTTGGTCAAGCGTCACTTACGGTAATGGCCTCTTTGTCGCGGTTAATGGAGATACTTCCGCAACTGCAGCAGTCATGACTTCTCCTGATGGTATCAACTGGACAGATAGGAATGTGACTTCAGGAAAAAATTGGCAAAGCGTCACCTACGGTAATGGTGTCTTTGTCGCGGTTAATGGAGATACTTCCGCAACTGCAGCAGTCATGACTTCTCCTGACGGTATCAACTGGACAGATAGGAATGTGACTTCAGGAAAAGCTTGGACAAGCGTCACTTACGGGAAAGGTCTCTTTGTGGCGGTTAATTCTGATTTTACAACTACCGCTGCAGTCATGACTTCTCCTGATGGTATTACGTGGACGAATAGGAATGTGACTTCGGCAAAATATTGGGTAAGCGTCACCTACGGTAATGGCCTCTTTGTCGCGGTTAATGGAGATACTTCCGCAACTGCAGCAGTCATGACTTCTCCTGATGGTATCAACTGGACAGATAGAAATGTGACTTCAGCGAAAGATTGGAGAAGCGTCACTTACGGGAAAGGTCTCTTTGTGGCGGTGAATAGAAATAATTCCGCAACTGCAGCAGTCATGACTTCTCCTGACGGTATCAACTGGACAGACAGGAATGTAACTTTAGCAAAAGGTTGGTACAGCGTCACCTACGGTAATGGTCTCTTTGTCGCGGTTAATGGAGATACTTCCGCAACTGCAGCAGTCATGACTTCTCCTGACGGTATCAACTGGACAGGTAGAAATGTGACTTCGGCGAGACAGTGGCTTAGCATCACCTACGGTAATGGTGTCTTTGTCGCGGTTAATTCTGATTTTGCAACTACCGCCGCCGTCATGACCTCCGGAATATCAGAGCTCTCTTCAGTACAAAACAACAACATCTTCCAAGGAGGAAACTCCTTCTTTAGTGGACTCTCTGTAGGAACAACGAGTAGAAACTCTTCTTTCTTTGTACAAGGGGAAGTGGGGAAGAATGCGTTTACAGTGGCGTCTTCTTCAGGTAACACTTTTTTCTCTATCGGAGCAAATGGTAAAATAGGCATAGGGACGAGTACTCCAAGTCAAACTCTTCAAGTGATAGGTGATGTCCGTGTTGGGACAGCAGGCACAAACGGTTGTATTGAAGATTTTTCAGGTACTCCAATAGGAGGTACTTGTAGTTCTGATGAAAGACTCAAGAAAAATATAGTTCCCATTTATTCCGTACTTGATAATTTTGGTAAACTACAACCAGTGATGTATCAATGGAATGCGACAGCAACTGAAGTGTATGCAAAACTGCAAGGAGTAACCAGTACTGGTATTATTGCGCAGAACGTTGAAGCCAATTTCCCTGAACTCGTCGCAACAGATACTCAAGGATTTAAACGTGTCGACTTCCAAGCTCTCAACATTTATACCCTCAAAGCTGTAACTGAAATTGCTTCTTTATCTACATCATTCACCAATAAACTCATAACATGGCTTGGCGATAAACAAAATGGTATTAAAAGTATTTACGCAGATCTCATCAGTACTAAACGTATTGAAACAGAGATGGTCTGTCTCAAAAAATCAAACGGTGAATTAGTTTGCATGGATGGTGATATGCTACAAAAAGTATTAAATGATAGTGCTCTTTCAAGCGTGATACCATCAAATACTTCCACTCAGCAAAATCTAAATACGAGCACTACTACAAATGTAATCGGAACGAATACGTCCAGCCCAAGTGGTAGTTCAAATAGCTCTACAACAAGCACGACCACATCAAGTGGTACTATTCAAGAAACAATACCGACAACGACAACAACGACAACAGAAACAGTGTTACCAACAAATACAACAACTGAGCCGCCAGCTAGCACTTCTCCAAGTACACCATAAACAACTATGAAAAAAATGAGTAGCTTCTTATTTATATTTCTTTATTCTTTTTCTCAGCTTTCTGCCTCAGAAACTGTTGGGCTAATAAATAGTTCTACTTATTCTTCGAAACTGATGAATACTTCTAATACTTTTTCTTCAAGTACTTCTTCTTCATTCGTATTCTGGAATACAAAAAATCCTTATAACGTAACCATTACTGATACTGAGTTACATGGCTTTCTCTGGGGGCCAATGTTAGGCTATATTAGTCTTAACTGTCAAAATACATCTTCATGTGCAAGTTCATCTTTTAAGGTAAGTAATAACGACGGTAAACTTACTGGCTATGCCTGGGGAGAAAATGCCGGATGGATTAGCTTTTCATGTGATAATGCAGAATCTAATAATTGTGCTTCGAACAACTATGCGAGCACGTCTATCAACAGTCTCGGGGAATTCATTGGTTATGCGTGGAGTGAAAATTTTGGTTGGATAGAATTTAACTGTTCAAATCAAGAAACTTGTGTTTCTACAGACTGGAGAAAATTATCCAGTAGAGTATTGCTGCCAGTACTACCCGTCACTTCTTCAAGTGGGAGTTACGTCAGCACTTTCTTTGAAATAATCAAGCAAGTTTTACCCATTTCTTCAAAAACTCTTATTCAAGAAAAAAATACTCCTCCTGTTAAAAATTTAATCTTAAACAACGAGGATATAAAAAAGATCCCTCCTCAGCCCAAAGAAAAAATTATAGTAGAAAATTTGGTCACTGTATCAAAAGTAGATCCAACATCAGGAACAGACATGCGACATCCTATTTGTACTGAAGCATCATGCGCTGGGGATAGTTTATACCTCGTACCACTTGCCTATTTAGCTCCTAATACCAGAGTAGACACTGATTCACCTACCTCTCAAAACCCTTTCAATCAAAATAAACAATTGCCTGTGACTACTTCATTTGCAACTATTTTCATAGCTGAAAGCGCTCTCAAGTCCGTAACAGAAAATAAATCATTTTTATCTAAAGTAGAAAGTGGTATTAAAATTATAGGAATAAATACTTTTCATTTATTTACCCAGTTTCAACACTCATCACAAAAAGCAAGCGTTAAAACTTCTCTACCAATTGAAGAAAACACATTAACAGATATCTCTTTTTTCAAGAAATATATATATAATTTTCTCCAAAAAACTGTGAACAAATAGCTGGCTACTTTCTTCTCTCCATCATATACTAACTATATGGAAAATTCATTTACTAAAGATTCAGAAGACCAAATTATAAATAAGAAGATTTTAGGAAAAGCAAAAGGCTGGAGTAGCATGAAAATAATTAGTTATTCTTCACTTGTACTGCTTGTTATCGGTGTTACTTTTGTTTATCAAAGATACATTTCCGCACAAGATGAACTAGTGAGACTTGAATCGATCATCGGCACGTTGCAAGGGACACCAGGACCAAAAACAGAAGATGAAAAGAAAATACTAGAAAAAGTTTCAAGACTTATTATGATTCCTCCGAACGAGTCACCAACTATTTTCACTGTACTTAATGCCGAGGCGCTCTCGAAAGAGCAAAGCTTCTTCGTAGGATCAATCAACGGTGATGTACTGATTGTTTTTAGACAGTCACAGAAAGCTATTATTTATAGCCCAACAAGAAAAATGATTGTCAATGCTGGACCAATCATTAGTTCACTTCAGACAGCACAGACAGCGCTCTCGACTGATACTGCAAAACTTTCTCCAAAACCAGTGACAAAAAAGAAATAAGTTACATTGAATTTTTATCTCTATACAAAAAATAACTACGACGAGTATCGTAGTTATTTTTTATATAGTTAACCTCTTTCAAAAGCCCTCCTGCTCTGACTCTAAGTGAAAACTGAAATCAAGTAGTATCATGATACCTACCAGATTCTGAATTATCAAATTCATGTCTTGGGTCTGTTTTCACAGGAATGATAATGCAGGAAAGTTTTGAGACTTTTGTGAGACTTTTGAAAGATATTTACCGAAGTTTCTTGCGACGATATCATACCTAGTGTATTTGTGTTATATGTAGTAGGTCTACATCATAACAGAGCAAAAAAGTTTACCTAGCAAGCTATATCTCGGACTACTATTACTCAGAATCTTTTTGATTTATCAACGATATTTGATTCAGTCGTAACGTGACTCTCGGAATAGTGAGACAGGAAGTCGTATGCTTTTCTGGAAAGACAAAAAATTGATGATGCTAACCTCAGCACCCTACAATCTCTGCTACAGGGTGGTTGATTGTTGAATATACAATATATAAATAAGCATGCTGTGACTTTTCTTAGGCTTGAAAGTATAGTATTAAAAATACTATTTTTTCTGCTCTCTAAAAAAAAATATTTTTAAATTTATTCTTTGCTCTCCATCATTAACTTTACTATACTACAAACGTGATTAAAAAATTCCTCCTCTTCTTACTTTTATTTTTCGTTTCTTACTCATTACTCTCTGAAGTTTTTTTTAGTTCTCGTCATGAAATAACTAGAGAAATACCAGAAATAAAGAAAGTTGAATCCATTCTTTTTATTGGAGATGTTATGCTTGGTCGTTATGTAGAAACTCTCATTCTTAGGAATGGTGATCAATTTTTATTTGAGTCAATCAACCCTCTTCTCTTTAGCAGTACCTACGTCATTGCAAATCTTGAGGGGCCACTCCCTGAAAAACATAAACAAACTCCATCTCAAGGTTTTGGCTTTAGCTTTCCTCAAAGTTCAGCTAAAACACTTTCTCGAAATCATATGTCTGCTGTCACTCTTGCTAATAATCATAGCTATGATCAAGGTGAACTTGGTTATGTGGATACAGTTAAAAGCCTACTTTCATCAAATATTGCACCTTTTGGACATTCACGTTATTTTCTACCGAGTTTTGTAACCCATGCCATCAATGGTTATTCTCTTTCGACAATTGGTATTAATCTAATCACATCAGCTTTTAATGAAGAGGAGACTATACTTTCTATACAGCATCTTTGCACAGCCTATCCAGAGACTCATTTTGTTGCTTATATTCATGCGGGAACTGAATATACTCATCAGCAAGGAGGCCTGCAAGTTTCTTTTGCACATAAACTTATCGACAATACTTGTATTAGGTTCATCGTTGGGTCACATCCCCACGTTACTCAAGGTATAGAAAAGTATAAAGGTAGATATATTTTTTATTCACTAGGGAATTTTATTTTTGACCAATATTTTAGTGAAGACACACAAGAAGGACTAGTAGTATCTGTTTCAGTTACAAACGAAAAACTAACATTTACTTTACTTCCTATAGAATCGAGAGCTAGTGTGCCGGAGCTTGCAGAAATTGAAAAAAAGTTAAAAATACTCTCTAGTATTGCATCTTCTTCGAGTAAAGAACTGCAAATAAACATCTTACAAGGCTTTTTGCAAGAATAGCTTCATGGTATAATTCTTACGCTGGCGAAGTAAATAAGCTAAATAACCTTTTAATTTAAAACTTTATCTGTGTTCAAATATGATTGAATATTTAGTGCAAAGAACTATCTGACATCGCACTCGTAACGAGAAGATAAGTAGTTTAGTGAATGTGAGAAATAAGGGAAGCCAAAGTAGCAATGGTGGCAAAGAACATTCTGACATCTCACTCGTAACGAGAAGATAAGTAGTTTAGTGAATGTGAGAAATAAGGGAAGCCAAAGTAGCTCAGTTGGTAGAGCATCTCACTCGTAACGAGAAGGTCGGCAGTTCGATCCTGCCCTTTGGCTCATATGATAAAAAATGAAAGAATACGAAAATTAAATACGCATACATATCAAAGCGGAAGCATACTCTGCGCACTTGGTCGGTGACATACGAGCAGAAGACAATGACACATTACTTTACGCACATCAACTCGCCATACAGTATTCTAAACCCCTCATAGTAACTATTACTATTTGGCCTACCTTTATTGGTAACACTAGTAGATAGTATGATTTCTTTTATGAAGGTCTCAAAGAAACTGAAACAACTCTCAGATTACTCAATATTCCTATCGTTTTGCTTTTTGGTAAAGAAGACCAAGAGTTTGAACTCTTTATCAAAAAAAATAATATTGGTTTTTTAGTCACCGATTTTCTTCCCTTACATTTTTCTAAACAGTGGCAAAAAAGAATTCTTTCTCAGATTTCAATACCTATACATGAAGTTGACGCACATAACATAGTTCCTGCTTGGGTAGTTTCAGAAAAGCAAGAATTTGCAGCTCGTACTATACGTCCCAAACTATACAAACTTCTCCCAGAATACATAGATGATTACGAAGAGCTAAAAATACTTCCTTACCCAAGTATTCTTTCTGACTTCCCAAAAATAGATTTTGAAAAGGCTTACAATAAAACAGTAATGCAGGTCATAGCAAAAAAAAAGGGGTCTTGTCGGAGGAGAAACAGTTGCAAAACATCTACTTAACGATTTTCTGCACAATAAACTACTTTATTATGAGGACGCTCGTAATGACTTTATGAAAGATGACCAAAGTAATCTCTCACCTTATATTTCAAAAGGGATGATTTCTCGCCGTCGTGTTGCTCTTGCCACACTTTCGCATAAAGGTTCTCTACTATCAACTAGTATGAAAAAAGATACCGATGGTTCAAATAGTTCAAATGGTTCAAATGGCACAGAAGGTAGCACATCTGCCTTTCTTGAAGAGCTGATCGTCCGCGCTGAACTTGCTGAAAATTTCTGTTTTTATAATGACTTTTATGATTCTTTCGAAGGGTCCGCACATTGGGCGCAGCTTACGTTAAATAAAGCTCGCTCCGATACATGAGTTTACATCTACACTCTAACTTAGTTTGAGAACGCGAAAACTCATGATGAGCTCTGGAACGCTGCCCAAAATGAATTGATACAAACAGGTAAAATGCATGGATACCTCCGTATCTACTGGGCAAAAAAATACTTAAGTGGACAAAAAACCCAGAAGAAGCAATTAAAATAGCTGTTTATCTTAATGACACATACGAGCAAGACGGTATGGACCCAAATGGATATGCAGGCATCATGTGGAGTATCGTTGGTCTCCATGACAGAGCATGGTTTGGTAGGCCTATTTTCGGAGCTGTTAAATATATGGCAAGAAGTGGTGCGGAAAAAAGAGGAAATGTAGTAGACTATATATACAAATGGAATTCAAAAAAATAACAAAAAAGAAAAGCTTTAAGCAAATGTCTCACGAAACACCTTCATTTCTACCACAAAAAAGTGTCAGGGCGCTTCGTGGTAAGAATCCGAAGGATTCTATTGTTGAGAAAAAGTACACTGAAAAATTAACAGCATCAGCAAAAGACACCCCAGTAGATACTTCGTGGGGATCAGTTTCTAATTGGTATGACGAACATTTACAAGGAAAGAAAACCTATCACGAGACTATTATCTATCCAGGATTAATGAGACGTCTCGGTGCCGTAAAAGGGGTCAGAATACTCGACCTTGCTTGTGGTCAAGGTATTTTCTCTCACAAATTAGCTCTCCAAGGAGCAAATGTCGTAGGAGTAGATCTAGCTGGTGAGCTCATCGATATTGCCAAGAAGGTTGGTACCGAAAAACATGATCCAGATTTCTTCGTCTCACCTTCTCATGATTTATACATGATAAAAAACGCAACTGTTGATACCATTATTATTTCACTTGCTTTACAAAACATCGAGAGAGTTAAAGAAACTTTCGATGAATGTAAACGTGTACTCAAAAAAGAGGGGAGAATACTTATCGTTCTAAATCATCCTGCATTTAGAAATCCAAAAGAAAGTAGTTGGGGCTATAACGAAAGAGAAAAAACACAATATCGCCGTGTTGATAGCTATCTCTCTGAGTCTAAAATAAAAATTGACATGACTCCTGGCAGTAGGACAGATAAGAAATTTACTTTTTCCTTTCATAGACCATTACAGTATTACAGTAAACTTCTAGAAAAGGCAGGATTCCTCATTAAACGTCTTGAAGAATGGGAAAGCGACAGAGAAAGTGAGCCTGGAGTAAGACAAATAGCCGAAAACAAATCTCGAAAAGAGATACCTTTATTTTTACTCATCGAAGCGGTACAATAGAACATATGTCACAAAACAAGAACTTTTTTAGCACACCAACTGGACAAATTATTGGCCTTGTTGGTTTATTATTTGCATCACTTATTGCTTACTATTTCTATGCGATATCAAGTAATGGAGCAGTCACCAACCAAGACGTACCACCTGCAGTATCCCAAGAAGATCATGTTCGAGGAGGTAAATCGGCGATTGTCACGATTGTTGAATATGGAGATTTTCAATGCCCTGCATGTAGTGCCTATGAAAAAATAGTGAGCACCATACAAAAGAAATATCCAGAAGACGTACGCGTCACTTTCCGTCATTTTCCACTTATACAAATACATAGAAATGCTTTCATGGCAGCAAAATATACAGAAGCAGCAGGAGCACAAGGTAAATTCTGGGAAATGCATGATATTCTTTATCTCAAACAAGAAGAATGGGGAAGCACTCTTGATGCTGAAACAAAAATACAAGGATACGGAAAAGAACTAGGACTTGACGTCACTAAGCTACAACAGACAGCAAACAGTAAAGATGCAGAAGATAGAGTTATGGTTAATTTAAAAGAAGCGACAGCACTTAAGTTGCCAGGCACACCAAGCTTCTTTATTAATGGTAATAAAGTAGAAGCTAAAGATATACAAGCAGCTGTCGATGATGCAGTAAAAGCTCTCAAGAAATAATATGATTAAAGAATTTTTCCTCAAACAAGCTCTCAAATACGGAGCAAAAGATTTACCAAAAGAACAGCTTGCAATGTTTGAAAAAATGATAGATAAAAATCCAAAACTTTTTGAAACTATCGCCAAAGAAATGAAAGACCTCCAAAAGAGTGGCAAGCCAGAGATGTATGCCGCTCTTGACGTCATGAAGCGTCATCAAAAAGAGTTACAAGAGCTTATGGCAGATGATACAAAGAAATAGTGAGGTAATGCTCAGTATTAAAGATATATGAGAGATACCAGTAATTAAAAAGGAAAACTTTTAATATGCCTCCTCTTTTGTAAGAAACAGAGTATAAGAATACATACAGGGTCGCGCAC
>JAYTSG010000038.1:0-8904 GCA_043745785.1 bacterium
CTATTGTCTGGTGCAGCAGAAAACATTCCTATCCAATATCCAGTAGTAGTGATTGTAGTTGGGTCAGTTTTTATATAGGCTGAAAACTTTGGACTCCAGTTAATTTTTAAATAGTTAAATGCGGCAGAAATAACTCCAGAGGTGTTACCGCTAATAGCTGAAGTAGCATGACTGAGCCATGGTGCCGTATTATCACCTCCGTCAGAAACAGTAGCAGTGAGCGTCGGAGCAGCTGGAAAGCCCAAGTTTGTTACAGTTGTTGCACTTGCATTGGCTAATACGGTCATAGTTCTATTCATGTAATTAGGAATGTTGGGGCTTGAGCTAAAATTCGTTCCATCAGAAGTAAGTACATTCCCTAAAAATCCAGCAACAGAAGGGTAAGTAGCTGCTGACCACGATGGGGCTGCAGTAGCTCCTGACATCAGGAGAGTTCCTGATGTAGAAGTACCTGCAAGTACAGCAAAGGCAGATGATCCCGAATAAAGAATACCTCCATTATTGGCTGTTAAGTTTGCATTGGTACCTCCTTGAGCTAAAGAAACGAATGCATTAGTGGTGAGTATAGTACTGTTCGCATCTGGAAGCGTATAGGTACGACCGAGAGTTTGCCCATTGAAGGAGGTGGAGGCATTGCCAGTACCTCCGTTTGTTGAAGATAAGATATCAGAGACACCGCTTACAAGATTAATAAGAGACCATGCTGGGTTATTGCTAGTACCAGTGTTGGAGAGATAGCGAGTGGCATTGATGTCTTTTGGAAGAGTTGCTGTGGTTGACGCTCCTGTGCCATAGAGAATATCACCTTGAGAAAAAGGAAGAGTGGTGAGTAGTGTAGCGTTCGCATCTGGAAGCGTATAGGTACGAAGAGCTGTAGGAGCGGTAAACTGTATAAGTCCGTCCCCTACTTCTGTCCAAGGGTGACCAGGGTTTGGGGTGGCGGCGGATGTGATATTGACGATGAGAAAGAGAACACCAAGAAGAAGTACAATATTTACCGATCTCGTCGCGTTTATTTCTTTGAACCATTTAATTATTTGAGTCATTTTTACTTTCATTGGTTTTCTGCTTTAGTTACCGCTGTATAGCGTTATTACTTAGAGTATCCGATGAAGTTGCACTTTGGTCAAGGGATTGCTTTTGTATTTCTTTTTTTATTTCAATCTCTCCTATTTCTTTTTTCTTTTCCCTGAGAAGAATAGGCACTACGGAACTAGAGAGACTACCTTGTGGTATTTCTTTTTTTATTTCAACAGCGGGACTAGGAGCAAGTAATGTTTTAATTTTTTCTTTTCTAGCGAGTACAGCCTTGCTTTCTTTAGAACTTTCCTGAGCGTATATACTAAAAAAAGATACATCGATAGTCGTACTCGCTGAAAGACAATCAAAAAGTACTTTTTGTCCGCACCAACCAACATCATCTGTCAATACAGCAACAAATGTTCCAAAATCAGGCAATGTTCCATTTGGATCAAAGGTAGTAGTTGCTATGTTTAACTGTGTTGTTAAAAGTAATGCTTCAGTATCTAAATTATAAATAGCTATACCACCCTCTTTTTCAGCTTTCATATCGAGAGTTTTTCTTGAAGACATCTCACCCCCGAAATGGAGAGTAAGCTTACCATTCAGGCTTTCATTATTACTCAGTATATATTCACGAATATCATCTGTTTTTACCTCTGTGTCGTATGCAATCGCGAGTTCCATACCATCGACATATAAGTCATTTCGTTTCTCAAAATTCTGCAAAGTTTTAATATGTATCTGTAAAGATACTATTTCTTTCCATGAAGTAGGTGTGTATGGCAAAATAAATGTTACCGTCTTAGTATTTTCTTTTCCCAAAAGAGCTAAAGACTCCCACGTATCGTTACCTTTACTATACAAAATTTCATATTCTGGATTTGCGGTAGTTGTAGCAACATACGTTTCTTTTTTTGAAAAAGGATTGAGATTCTCTGCGATAGTTTTAATGAGTGACAACCCTTCAATGTGATTTTCTACTGACCGTACTGCACTACTTGCATTGTCAGTCGTTGAAGCTATTGTAGGCTCTAACACAGTAATACTTGAAACTGTAACATTGTCTACAGCGCTACCTACAACCGAAGTCGTAGCTACACTATCTAGAGAGTTATTTACTACTGTCCGAACTATTTCTTGCGCTGGGGAAGGAGGTGAAGTTGATGGCGATTCTGTACTAGAGATTACGGTAGTTACTGGAACATCTGTTTGAGGACTTTCTTCTGCATACACAGAACTAACTACATAAGAAAGATGGGAAGAAATCTGTTTTAATAAGGTGTGTTCCTCGGGCTTTGTTACCTTGACATCTACTGGCACGACAACCTGAGTACTCTCTTTACCTTTATCTATTTGAGGAGTAATGACATCTTTTTCTCTTTTCAGAAGACTGCTACTTGCAGAATTATTTTGTATAAGAGGTTCAGAGAGCGTTGGAGTTGTCGTTGCATCAAGCACTTCAAGAAGCGCCGAACTATGCCCCGTTTCTATCTTTGAGATACTACTTTCTTTATTTTTAAGAGTTAAGTGTATAGTGAGTTTTACCACTGTAGGAACTGTATGCTCGGCGACCTTACCATCAAAGTTTCCACAATAGACGTCAGCAACCCTATCCTCAGGCAAATAGCTAGAATTTTCTATAGTAAAATCATCAGCATTTGCATCGAGTGCTGTCTCTGGCTTCCCTTCTGCAAGCTTTAGTGAATCGTATCCACCTAAACACGCTGTCGGATAAAAGACTGTTGAGTCTGCCTTGAGAAAAGAAACATTTGAGGTAGATACCACAAGACAAATCACTAAGAGTGACGATAAAAAAACTTTGGAAAAGAGAAATGGAAATTGTCTTTTTAAAAAGTTTTTTCTTTCACTTCTTAAAATAACAAGACTGTTGAAGCTTCTTGTTCGTATGTCATCATGTAACTTAGTATTGGTGATGTGTGGGGGTACCTGTATCATAATCGATTACATAAAAAAGTAGTACTTTTTATCTTATAGAGTAAAGTTTACCATAATTTTATTATAAAAAATGGGGACGACTCTACTTTATGTGAACTCGAAAAGTTTTTCATGAAAATCTTTTATTTTCCCCTTATGATTCATTTCAATACCTTCTTTTGTATATAACTTTAACCTTTTTACTCTATATTCACTGGTTAGAAAAACAGAACCGTCAGCATGCACGATACGATGAAAAGGGATATTTTTGACACCTTCTTGCTGAGCTCTTCCAAGTATACTTGTGATACTTCGACTCGCCATTGGTCCTGCTCCAGCAGCTTTTGCAATACGACCATAAGTAGTTACCGTACCAAAAGGAATAGCAAGTGCGCATTTAACAACTCTTTCTGAAAAAGTGGTCACCGTTTTCCTCACACGATTACTCCTTTGTCTGAATAATTTGATTCATTTGTTTTGGAAAATCTTGCACGGGGAAAAAACTTCGCATTGACGTCCCAAAACCAAGATACGAAAATACTTGATAAAGTAAAGCTGAAAGCAATACAAATACGATACCTGAACCAATGGTTATCCCCACTCCTTGTACGACACCCCGAAAAAAAGATTGATGATAGGAAAAAAGATATCCTATTTTATGGGTTAATGTATTAATACTAACACGAAGCTCCTCATACTCTTCACGAACCTCTTCTTTAATTTCTTCATTCTCAAGACTGTAATGTTCCTCAATGATGTTTTGTTTCATGTTCTTTAGTATAGTCTTTCTTTATAAAATGAAAAGAAACTAATACCCAGATAAAAGACATATATACTGTCTGTGATAATCTATCTATAAACACTGGATTATTTTTCTTAAAATGACTGACTACTTTAATGAAGTTCGAGATCTGAACAACTATATTACTTTGCTAAAAAGTAATCTCCAAAGATAAATATACCTAGTAATAACTGAGTTACTCCCGAGATAAGAATGGCTCCAGTGGTAACATTTTTTGTATCTCTCGCATAAGGATGACACTTCAGTGAAGTGAAATCACTATCAATTTCTATGGCAGTACTGAACACTTCAGATACGAGAACTATTCCTCTGCCAAGATAAGAAAAATCTACTCTATACGACTCATGTTTAAAGTGTAGTCTAAGAGCAGGACAAAGAATACTAACATGTATCCAAGCATTGTGAGTTGTTTTAATAAAAGGCTACACATCTCTTTTTAGATAAGGAAAACTCTTTGGTCTTTTAAGAAAAGAGAAATCTTTTCTGACTAAACTTTTTACTAGTACATCTTTATTGATGACCTTAGTACAACAGATAACCAGGAAAGAACGTCTAATTTAAAAGCACTTTGTTCTTTGGCCAATTGAGGCAAGTGATGGTTATTTGCAGTATCATTGCAAAAGTAACCCAAAGCACATAAAGAACATTGCTATAGACTACCCAAGGTATAAATGGCCAAATAAAATAGAGTGAAATAATGAGACTTACCAAGACTAAAACAATATCAATACTAGCGAGGAGATTATTGCGAAGCCAAAACTGTAGTGGTGTAAAAAGAAGATTGAAAAAAAGATTCGCGAGAAAATAGTAAGCAACGAAATGAGGGATATTTCCTACAAATGTATAATAAAATACATTGCCAAAACTTACCAGAATAATAAGATACAGCAGAGTCCATACAGGACCAAATAGATACACTGGTGGTGCCCAAGAAGGTTTTTTTAATTTATGATACCAATGTCGTGACTGATTCATAATATGAGTGTAGTATAGTAATGCTAAAAATAGACTACTGTATCATTACTGGAAAAGAAAGAGATGCATCATTTTCTTTCAAGCCTGATGGATTATCTTTTTTAAGAACAATGGTTGCCTTACCTTTGTAAGAATCAGGTATAATCACCTGACCCACAAAAGGCACAAACTCTGTTGTCATCCAGTCTCCTTGCGCCTGCGCAAAACTAGTAACAAGCACTTGCCCTGTAGTGTCAAGCACTACAACAGGGAATGTCGCCTCAAAGTACCATGAACCTCGTGCTTTCCCCATAATAGTAAGTGTTTTTGCAACAGTATCTCCTGGAAGTGGTATCTGAACAATGAGATTATCAGAGGTAGCATTCGTATAAGAAACACTTGGAGCTATTACTACCGGAGCCAAAACATTTGTCATAAAAAAGTCTCTTTGTATATACAGCCCGCTACAGATAAGTATGATAGCTAGAGTGATAAGTATTATTGTTTGTTTTTTCATAGTATGAGTACTTAGGTTATTAAACCTTCTCTTTACTATAAGTATACTCCACTTTATCCTATTTACGAAAAGAAAAAGGTGGGGTTCCTACGGAACCCCACCTTTTTCTTTTGAGATAATCCAACATTTTTCATATCTTCCTTCAAAAGGAAAATACTACTTTTAATGCTGAAGAATACGAAGAAGAATACTATAGTTACTCATTGTCAAAAGTAATACTACTTCCAAGCCTTAATGCATTTACTATAACCACTACATCTATCATTTCTTGCAAAATAACACCCGCAAGCGGTGGTATGTATCCTAAAGCGCTTAGTATCATAGCAACAATACTCGCTCCAATGCCAATAAAAATACTTTGCTTTGCAAGCGCTACCGTTTTCTTTGCAATAAGGAGTGCATCATAGGTACGCCCAATGAGAGGCGAGATAATAACAATATCTGCCACATCGCTAGTTACTGTTTCACCACGAGTACCGAGAGCTATGCCAACATCTGCGGAAGCGAGAGCTGGTGCATCATTGACACCGTCACCAACCATTGCTACTTTGACACCGCTTCGTCTCAACTCTTCTACATATTTTTGTTTATCATTTGGTAAACACTGACTGATAACATGCGTCACATGCAGTGTATTTGCTACTACCTCTGCTCTTTCTCGAGTATCCCCTGTTAGAATGATAGTTTGCTTTACTCCCTCTTCTTCTAGTTTTCTAAAAAGATCACCAGCATCCTCTCTCACTACATCTTGAAAAAAGACAGCACCAAGTAAACTATTTTTCTTTGCTAAGAAAACAATAATAGTTCCCGTTGTTTTATATTTTTCCTCTACTTCTTTCATTGCTTCAAGTGGAATAAAAGAAAGACGATGTACTAGTTCTGCTTTTCCAAAAACATACCCTTCACCATCTACTTCTCCTGACACTCCATCGCCGATATATTCTTTAAACTGGACTGGTATGTGTGAATTGATACTCTGTAATTGTGCATACTTGATCAATGCTTCTGAAAGAATATGTGTCGAAAGCTCATCGAGCGTCGAAGCAATAGCGACAATCTGCTTTTCATTTAAATGACTAAACGAAATCACTTCTACTACTTCAGGTATGCCGAGAGTCAGTGTTCCTGTCTTATCAAAAAAGAAAGCTTTCACTTCTGAAAGAGTTTCAAGTGCTCCCCCGTCTTTAATAATGATGCCACGCGATGAAGCTTTACTCATGCCCGACATAATAGCAATAGGTACAGCAAGTAAAAGAGGACACGGTGTCGCCACCACCAGCACTGACACGACACGCACGAGGTCATGAGAAATAATCCATGCAATGAAAGCAATGAAAGCAGTGATACCTGTAAAATAAAGACTGTATTTGTTCGCTAAACGTACAATAGGTGCTTTACTTTTTTCAGCGTCTTGCACAAGCTTCACAATGGTCTGATACTTTGTTTCATTCGCTCGTTTTTCTACTACTATCACTATCACTGCATCTCTATTTTCTGTCCCTGCATAGACAACATTTCCGACAGTTTTTTTCACTGTCATACTTTCTCCCGTGAGAGCTGATTCATCGATAGTCGTTATCCCTTTTACAATAGTGCCATCTACTGATACTACTTCCCCTGCTTTCACTATCACTTTCATGCCGATAGTTATTTCACTGAGCGGGACTTCGACTATTTCTGTACCACGTTGCACATGAGCAAACTTCGGTGTCTTTGATAGTAATGATGAGAGCTCTCTCCTTGCTCTACTCATAGCATATACTTCAAGTAGCTGACCACCCGAAAGCATGAGGAGCACTACCAATCCTGCCAAGTATTGCCCAATAAAAAAAGTACCTACGAGCGCAATCCCCGCGATGATGTCGATTCCAAAATCCCCTCGCGCTATATCGCGAAGTAAACTATACCAAAAAGGTATCGAGCCTATGAGGAGAATATATTTAAAAAATAGGGTTGCGTGATCACCGTACCCAAGTAAAAAAAGCATCAGACCAACAAAAAGTGACAAAGCAGAAAGTAATAAAAGTGAAACATACAATACTTGTGTCCGGAAAAAAGAAAAAAGAAAATTCATAGTCTTTCCAATCATACCATATCAATTAATGTCTTTTACAGTGTCGTAGGAATTTTCTACTCGAACAAAAACTATTAAAAAACTATTTTTGATATTAGTCCTCTTTCAAGAGTCTTAACCTCCGTGTCATCCCTGAATGACTACATTCACGCTTGGCGCTCAATTTTGCTATACATTCTGAAAAATGTCTGATCTAGTAAAATCACGTATGATGCTGGGATCAAGGTCTTTGTATCTTGATGTTTCTTGACCTGGATCTTAGGCAGGTTGTGAGCACACAATCTGTACAGTATGACAGAAGAAACTTTTGAAAGAGACTTTTGAACGAGTAATGTTTTATAGACCTCATTCAATGGTTTTGACTTAACTACACTCATAGAAAACCACCGAGGCACGGAGGTCTTCGGTGGCGATAATATTATTTTATTTTGCCCCATGATCACAAACATGCTTGGGCGCTTTTCTTTGCTCTCTCCCTACGTTCATAAGTCGAGGATTCATACCCATCGGGTACACGATGATAGAGAAGGAGATGAATATAAACGGAAAGCCTGAGCCCATTTAAGCTCTCGTATATCATCGGATTAATTGTAATAATACCTGCTTCGCTACTTGCCTTCGGCATTCTGAAACACCATCCGAGATGTATGACTGCCTCAGCCTTTGTTATTTCATAGAGGTCTGAGTATTGCTGAGCACGTCTCTTGTCTCCGCTTGGCTCTTCCCATGTAACAATAGGAATTGAGTTGTAGAAATTGGACCCCTGCTTAACTCTTTCATCAAAGGGAACAACAAATGCAACTATTTCAGCACGCATAACGTCAGCTTTCAAACTAAAGTAGTTTTGATTCTGCTCGCGTGGATCGATATTCGAGAAAATGAGAATCCTTAGCTTTTCTTCGTCATCATTTTCATTATTAACACTCATTTTATTACTCTCTTTCTTTTGGTTTTTCCTGCAAGATAAACAAGTAACATACTACTCTTGTCTACAAAAAAGTCAAATAATAGTCATGTAAACATGGAAAAAACATATCTCTCTTTTAGTAGAGCATTTGTACACAAGATGTTAACTTACTAGTTCAGAACATTCAACTGGTCCAATGTTAGAAGTAATTACACTCTCTTTTTTGGAAAATTTACTAATGCAAAAGCCTTGTCTGAATAGTTTTGATGGAAAATGAGCCAATAATTTTCATACAAAAATGGTGTACTAAGTAAACTATGGAAAAGAGGAAAAGAAAAAGCAGAAATTAGTTGCCATCTGTGGTTCAATGATTTTCATTGAAAAATTGGACGAAGTTCGTGACAAACTAAAAGAAAAAGCTTTCAAGGTTATTTCACCAAAACTCTCGGATGAAGAAATAAAAAAATGCAAAGACTTTTGAGGACCTTGTACATGAAAAAGGTGGTATAGAAAAAGTCTCTCCTACTGACCCAATTTGGAATATAAAGACTAAAGCCATAAAAGATTATCTAAAACATATTGAAAAAGCGGACATTGTTTTAGTATGCAACTTTATTAAAGGTAAAGAGATACATATTGCATCAGACTATTAGTACCTTCTCGTAAAGTTTGAAACTTTGGTTTTCAATAGC
>JAYTSG010000039.1:0-12803 GCA_043745785.1 bacterium
AAAGCGGCGCCGTAGGCGCCGCTTTTATAGTGAAAGTGGTCTCTCTAAAACAAAGGAGACTCTTCCTTATTTCTACAGCATTCTCATTAATTAATGAGAATGCCCTTGATGGTTACCAGTCTTATGTTCTACAACAGTGCTTCTTCCAACTTTACAGGTGGTACAAATGCAGTCTAGTGTCGCGAGAATCCCGCCAATAATAGCAATATTCTTGAGCGCTTGTACCATCTGGGTAAAGTCAAGTCCACTTTTAGTGAATGGGTTATGGAAGAAAATGGTCACGAGTATAGTGAAAGCAATAATCACTCCTCCTGTCCAATTTTTCTTGTATCCTGCCACATAAAGAAGTACGATAGGGATTTCGATAATAACAACTGCCAACCCAACGAGTCCAGCAAGTGATACAGGAATAAAATCCATCACTATTGGTAATTGAGAGTAGAAACTTTTAAATACTTCTACTGGCTTATCACTTCCGAACATCCCGATTTTACTTAAACCTGCTACAACAAAGAGCAGTCCGATAAGGGCTCTTGTTACTGTTTTGCAATCAAATGATATATTTTTCATAGTAATAATTCTTTAAATAAGTGACGTTTTGAGTATATCACGCCTCCTCCTTCATGTGTGTGAGAAACTCATCGATGACACTTTCTGCCGCCGCAATTACCTTCTTTGCTTTCTCTTCATCACTTGAGAAGAGAATGAAAAGTTCCTCAAAGTTGTTTTCTTCAAGTAATCCAAGGGCTTGTCTTCCTTCATCCTCGGAAAGAGACATGACCAGTTCGATATATGAACGTTCTAGAATGAGACCAGCAAGATCTTTCAGTAGTAACTCTTTAGTAATATCTGGAGCAGTAGTGATTCCTAACTTTTCTTCAATGATCTCCGTTAATGTTTTATTTTTGCTGTTGTTCATATATCTATTTAGGTGACTACTTTTGTTACAAATGTTTTTATCGCTCCATTTTCCATAGCAAGTATTACTTCGACGAGAGGTTTTGCATCAAACCCCGACGAAGTTTTTTCACCTTCTTTTCGTAAATTTCTAAAGAATATACTTTCAGCATAGGTGAGTATGGCAAGTAATTCGTCCCTAGTTTCTGGTAGCTCACTTGATAACAGCTTTTTTATTTCACCTACATTTCTCGAGGCGTTTTGTATGCAAAATGTCTCTACAGGTAATAACTGACTCGTTTTCTCCATCTTACGTAGGATCCTCACCATCTCTATAAAATGTTCGTTAAGAAACGCTTCTCTTACGAGAGATTCATTTTGAAAGGAGACGGCATTCATTTCAACTAAAGGCTCTGGGGGTGTATCTGTAGTGGAGATCATTTCAGGGTCGGTCGTCTCTACAACTACAGAGCCTTTCTTTTCGCTACTCATAGATACCGTAGCGGTCAGTTCAGCCATTCTGATTAAACGGCTAACGAGGTCACTTATTTTTGAAGCATCTAATATTTCTCCAGACTGAATTTTATCTATATTTCCGCTACTAATACCAAAGTAGCTAGGATCGTGTCCAATGGATGCCAATACTGTTCCTATGAACGCATCTCTTGCTTCTTCACTAGAGGCGAGTATACTTCCTGGTACCAACTCTGTCTCAACAATACCTTGCAGTGTATTCCAGATAAGGCCCCCTTTTTGTGTTGGGGAAACAATAAAACTCTCAGCAAGGTTTGAAGAAAAAGAGCTCTTGCTTTGATCGTTGTACAATGGATTTTTACTAGTATTGAGATTGTTATCAATATCTTCTGAGCTTGTCACTGTTGGTGTCAGTATAGAAATAAGGGTCATCAGTATAATTTTTTTGATAAATCCCATTTGAGCTACCTCAGGACTTCTTTCTCGAGGTGGTTGACTATCGCTCGCTACTAGTCTCCAAGAAAGACTAGCTAATACCTGAGGAGAATTGACTGAAAAAGTTGATAATATGATTGTTATTCCTTGGGCTGATTTGTTGAGAGCTGCCGAAATAGCCCCGTAGTGTAATTGTATTCCCTTAACAAGTTCTAGTTCCTCTATAGTGGTTTGTATTTTTTCAAATCGAATGAGAAGAAGTTTTTTTGGATCACCGTCAATTAGTCTTTCAAGTATATTTGTAAATCTTTTTTGTGTTCTATCTCTGATTTCAGTTATTACCTTAAATGCTTTAGCGACTTTTTCTGCTCTCTGTTTCGGTGTTTCTTCCAGAGAAAAAGTGGACGCGTCTAGTATTTTAGTTCCACTTAGTTGGTCTTCTTCAGCTTTTGACTCAACAGTTTTTTCTACTTGAGTTTCAGGAGCTACTTGTTTAGTTGGACTGGCTTCATCAGCTAAAGTCGTACTCGTTAGTGGGGTGGCTTCTTTTATACCACCAGCTCCAGCACTTATCTCTCTCTCTCCATCAAATGTGGCCTCCACTCCAACTGGACTATCCCCAGTCGTTACTGTAGGAGAAGGGTCAACTTCTTTCATTGCTTTTGTGGTATCTTGCTTAGAAACAGGAGTCGTCGGTAGTTCAGTGTCAGTCGGTATCGTTTCAGTAGGAAAAGCGGTGTTATTCTCACTTTTTGTCTTATTTTTTATATATAGTTCAACTTTTGCTAAAACTTCTTTTCTAAAAGTATCTTGTATGACGGTAAAAAGTCGATAAACATCTTTTGTTGAGTTTGGAGTATCTCCATCGTCAATTTCTGCGCCGAAGAGTCTTTCTTCAGGGAAGGCTTTTCTTAAGGCTTTTGTTTTTAATATGGCTTGGTTATCGGTACTCATTTCCTTTTGTAAAGGAAAATCTTTTACTGCACTGAATTGAATCTCTTTCTCACTTATCGCTATAGCATTATCGATTTCTTCAATCGATAATGCTTCAAGCGACCCTGCACATTTTTCAATAAGTTTAATCGGGGTTATGTCTTGCTTTATTAAAACTCCATCAACAATCAGGTTGACAGTTGCGGGAGTGCTGATGAGTTTTTTTCTCAAGAGTAAGGTTTTGTCATCTTCACCAGCTAGTAATCTTTCTGATTCTAATGCCTGTGCGAGATCTACGAGCGTTTCATGATTGGTGACCTCCCTAAGAAGGAGATCAATTGGTGGATTATCCATTAATTTTGCTACTGTCTGGCTAAACAGATTTCGAGGAGTCGGGGTAGCTCTCATTGTTACTCTGGAAAAAGTGGAAAGTGCTTGCGGTTGAATCACCATAGCATCAGATCTAGTTGAAATCGTTTCGTCACTCATGTTTTCAGTATACCTTTATTTCCTAAGTAAAAAAGAGAGATACACACAGATTATTGCAGCAGTTTCAGCTCGTAGTGTATAGGGTGAAACAGAAAGCAGAGTCACTTGTTCGTTAGTAAAAATGGTTTCTTCAAGAGGAGTCCATCCACCTTCTGGGCCAACAAAAAAGGCTATTGGATCAGTTGTGTCATACTTACCAAAGTTGTGTAACGAATCTTTTCCAAGTAATGATAATACGAAAGTGTTCGCCAGAGGTATTTTTAGTTCTTCTAGCACTAAAATACAAGTAGATAATTTTCTCTCATTAAGAATGAGAGGGATATCACCTCTTCCAGACTGTTCGGAGCCTTCACGTGCGATTTTTTCAAGTCTGTCATGATTCAAAAAGTGTGACTGAGTTCTTTCAGAAATGATGGGGATTATATGAGTCACACCAAGCTCTGTCATCTTGAGGACAGCTAGTTCAAAAAGTTCTTTTTTAATGAGCGAAAGGAAAACAACAACCTTAGCCTTGCTACTTTGGTTTATCGATGCTTTCTTTTCTAAAAGACACAAATGAACTGAATCTTTACGCACCTCTTGTATAACATAGAGAAAATCAAAAAAGTCTTTACCATTAAAGAGAATTATAGAGTCTCCTATTGCTAAACGAAGCACATTTTTTATTTGGTGCACAAGATAAATGTCATCTGTAAAAGTCTCTTCACCAAGGGGCTTGTTTACAAAAAAGCGATTGACTCGCATGACCTATAGACTATACAAAGCAAAAGGACTTAGCAAGAAAATCTAATAGACAATCTTTCTACTATGAAATAAAGTATAAAGGACTTGTTAACAGTTATCCACTTGCATATAAAAGACACTCGAGTATAATAAAGGACAGAGTAAGAAAAACAATGCACACTCTCCCCGAGGATATCGGGAAATATACGCAAACGTAATTCTTACAGAATGTTCCTTCACAGCATGGCATTCAAAAAATAATGAGCCATCAAAATACAAAACAATAGTTTCCTCATAACTCGTTTCGTTTCAAATCACTCAAATTGTCGTTTTATTTGTAAGACAACCCCTAGTCTTACCCTCATTTCAGAGGTTAACTCTCAAACCCCTTGTTTCTTAAGTTTAGTTTCTACAGTAGTAAAGTACTACTCGCTCTTTATTCGCTACTAACTTGAGAAAGTTATGTAGACACCACCCATCATCTAAAAGTTTCATTTCTGAAGATTTTCTCTTCATAAAGTCCCGCGATCATGCGCACGAATCACCCTCGCGCTCATAATCGCGGGACTTTTTTATTTCTTTGCCGATAGACTAGTTTAACTAGGTTAGTTCTAACTATAATCCATTTCTAGAGGACCGTTCCCCGTCCTCTAGTGTTTAGGAGAAAAACTTCTTCTCTACTTTTTTGCTAAGTTAGGGAAACATTCAACGGAAGCAGTAGATAACAAAATCTACCACAACTTAAGATTGCAATGATGATTATACCCATAATACACAGCTCTCGCGGATTATTGATACTATTTCACCACAAATGATACGTGAATTACTTTAGTAAAGCCTTATTTTTTAAGAGTTTTACTCAAGAAAAAGTAGTTTTTCTCTACTTAACAGTAAGCACTATTTACAGATTTTGTCAATAGATACAAGGGGGTTTTTGTGTGCTATAGTTCGAAAAGGAAGTCCATCAGAAAACGAATGAAATGAAAGAAACGCTATATTGTAAGAGTGTTTGTCGATAATTGAAAAAAAGTTAAGAAAAAACTCATAAAAAATGTAAAAACGTGCTTCCTTATGCTGATTTGCGTTACGAGGTTTCCCATAACACAGATTCCATCATTAACCACAAGCTATTTACTCGTAACTACCCTCCCCATGCTCATCCCTACCGTTATTGAAAAAAGCCAATTTGGCGAACGTGCCTATGATATTTACTCCCGTCTCCTCAAAGAGCGTATTATTTTCCTTGCTGACGAGGTCAATCAGTACACTGCTTCTGTTGTCATCGCCCAGCTGCTCTTTTTAGAAGCTGAAGATGCTAAAAAGGATATTATGCTGTACATCAACTCTCCTGGAGGTTCTGTTTATGATGGACTTGCTATATATGACACCATGCAACACCTTAAATGTGATGTTGCGACTGTCGGCATTGGTATGCAAGCCTCTATGGGTGCTTTTCTCCTTTCTTCTGGAGCAAAAGGCAAGCGTAGCATTCTCCCTCACGCTACTGTCATGATTCATCAACCGTCAGCAGGTACTCGGGGTAAAGTGACCGATATGGAAATTGATCTTAAAGAAGGTCTTCGTCTTAAAAAGATGCTCAATGAAATACTTGCAAAAAACTCAGGACAAAAGCTTACTACTGTTGAAAAAGATAGCGATAGAGACTACTGGATGAGTGCTGACGAAGCTAAAAAGTACGGTATTGTCGATGTCGTTCTCAAGCCAAAGGCAAAATAACAACTCTCTATGAACGAAATCGTTCTCATTGTTACTGTTCTTTCGTTTATTGGCGGAGTTTCTTTATCATCGATATCTTTTTTTTTCTATAAAAGGCGTGAAGAAGCAAAAAATGATACGCGAGGTATCACAGCAAGGAAAGAGACATTCGAAATAGTAGAAAAAGCACTTGAAAAAGCAGAAAAAATAAGGAGAGATTTAGAGAAAAAGGAAGAGCGTTTGCACGAAGTAGAAGAGAGGCTGTATAAAAAAGAAGATGAGATTTTCAAAAATGAAGACAGTGTGAAACAAGAATACGAGACTCTTCGACTTAAAATAAAGGAAATTACTTCGCTTAAAGAAAAAATAGAAGAGAAAGAAAAAAATCTTGACAAAGAAAAAGAAGCATATTTGGGTGTTAGTCGCGAGGACTTACTCCGGGTAATGATTAAAAAACTTGAAAAAGAGCATGAATCAGATCTACTTTCGAGACTCTATAAACTCGACCGTGATGGCGAAAAAAGATTTGAGGATAAGGCCCGTGATTTTTTAGTCAATGCTGTCTATCGTATTGGAAATACCGAAGTAGCTAGTTTTACCTCGAGTCAAATAGAAATAGACGACCCAGAAATTAAAGGAAAAATTATAGGTAAAGAAGGGAGAAATATCAAGACTTTTGAGAGAGCTACAGGCGTCGAGCTTCTTGTTGACGAAGGTCCTCACCTACTCGTTGTCTCCTGTTTTGATCCTGTGCGCAGGGTAATTGCAAAAAATGCCCTCGAAATGCTCATCAAAGACGGACGCATACAGCCAGCAAAGATTGAAGAATATGTAGAAAAAGCAAAAAAAGACATTGGACTCTTTATGAAAAAAAAAGGAGAAGAAGCTATTATGGAATGCTCTCTCATTGGTATACCTGATACTTTAGCGCCTTTACTAGGCAGACTCTATTTTAGGACCAGCTATGGTCAAAATGTGCTCAATCATTCGATAGAAATGGCTCATATTGCAGGTATTTTAGCTGCTGAGATTGGAGGAGATGTGCAAATAGCGAAAGCAGGTGCACTTTTGCATGATATTGGAAAAGCTGTAGATCATGAAATAAAAGGTACTCATGTCGAAATAGGGCGTAAAATTCTTGCCAAATATGATGTTGATGAAAAGATTATTCTTGCGATGCAGTCTCATCATGAAGAATACCCTTATGAAACAATTGAGAGCATTTTAGTACAAGTGGCAGACGCTGTTTCTGGAGGTCGTCCAGGGGCAAGACGTGATACGGTAGAAAAATATATCGAGCGTCTCGGAAACTTGGAAGCAATAGCGCGAACATTTACTGGTATACAAAAAGTGTATGCATTGCAGGCTGGGCGTGAAATACGTATTTTTGTCTCCCCTACCCTTGTTTCCGATCTTGAAGCAAGAGAGATGGCTCGCTCTATCGCGCTTCGTGTAGAAGAAGAGTTACGCTTCCCTGGTGAGATTAAAGTCATCGTTGTTCGTGAGTCACAGGCCATTGAGTTTGCTAGATAATTTATTGACTTTTTTTGTTAATCTTATAGAAAGACTTGCCAAAAAATCTATATTCTATATACTTTTCGTATTGCCGGTGTTTTGCAAAGCCGGTGAGTTTATTCAATTCAAATTCTAATCACGATGTTACGGTCCTAGGAAACCACAGCATCTTATATAATCTATGAACAAAGCAGGCCTCGTTGAAGTCGTGCATGAAGTACTCGGTACTACAAAGGTGCAAGCAGAACAAGTGGTAGAGACACTTCTTGAAACTATCGTCAAAACTCTTAAAAAAGGTGATGAAGTAGCTATTGCTGGTCTTGGAAAGTTTTCAGTCAAGCTCCGTAAGGCGCGTGAAGCTCGTAATCCGAAAACTGGTGAAACAGTTAAGGTAAAAGCAAAGAATGTTCCAAAGTTCACTGCAGCAAAAGCTCTTAAAGACGCTGTTGAATAAGGCTTTCCTGCTTTTTACTCTGTAAAGAGTTCAAGCACAATAACAAAGCGCGCCTACGGCGCGCTTTGTTATTTATTTACCAGTCTTTGTTTTTTCGATCAAGTAATCAACATTTTTTTCTCGCAAGAAGTGTATCGAGGTCGTCGAGTTTTGTTACGAACTGCATATCGTTACCTTCAAGCTTTATATCATTCCTATTTATTTCGCTTCAATTTACGTTGTTTATATCATATTTTTTTGAGCGTAATGTTTCTACCTCTTTAGCAAGTTTACTTTTTTCGTCTTCGAGCTGAGTTCTTGCTCATTAATTCGTAAAAAGTACGGAAAAAACTAAGTTCTCCAGTCTCTGACACATTCATTCCTCTGGTTTCTTCGCTCAGATTCTTAAAATTATTGCGCTCACTTAGATCCATGTGTAAAAAAGTATAGTATCTATTCACATTAAATACCTCGTAGCCCTACTACGGGGAGGTTTATTTAAAAAATGGTAGTAGTTTGAAATGTAAAAGTCGAAGCAGTTGCTTCGACTTTTACATTTCTGTGCGGCGTAAGAGAATCGAACTCTTGTCTCCTGCTTGGAAGGCAGGCATTCTACCACTAAACCAACACCGCTTGTGGAGTATATACTACTATACTTTACGAAAACTTTCCAGCACACCCCTCAAGAAGAGCCACCCAGACTAATTACTCTTTGCTGTAGTTTCCTCCAATTCCCCGGTCTTCGTAGGTGTACGAATTGGGATTATTAAGTAAGTAATATCCCCTTTCAACTAGCTTTTTAATCCTATGGTCATTTGACCTTTTTGCAGTCTCAAGAAAGTTTCTTAATTTTTCTTTCTCTCCTTCCCGTTTAGTTCTCACTAAATCACCTATAAAAACATATAAGCTGCCAAGAAAGAAATCTTGTAGAAGATTATGTTTATCTTCGACGAGACTTAACGTAAACTCAGGATCATTAACCACAAATAGTTCAAAATCCTGACATGGGATGTGACTGTGGGCGTGTGACCAGGCAAGGAGCTCCAAAGAAGTGGGATTAATGACATCAGCAAAGAAACTTTCATCTACCAATAATGCAGCAACATGTTCGTGTTTTTTTAAATTAGACATTTTTTGAAAATCTCGTGACCGCGGATCCATTTTCTGCTATAACTTTTTCAATAAAATCTATAAGCGGTCTTAATCACACTTTCTTGCCAGAAAGATATTGATAAATAACGCGCTCTTGCATATGGGTCGGGGTGCAGGGATTCGAACCCTGAGTCGCTGGTACCCAAAACCAGAATGTTAGCCGTTACACCACACCCCGAAGTGTGATTTTATTGAATTGTATGAAGAGTGTGACGACTCTACCGTAATTAACTATGCTCTATTTACAAAACCTGTGTTAGTTATTAGATAACACTCGGAAACATGTTTTTTAGATTATTCATCACTGTCTATGAAGCCAATGAAACAAAGCCTCGTGTCACTATTCTAGCATATAATCTATTTTTTTAAAGCCCCTGTTGATAGATATGCAAAAAATTACCAAAACACGCCACTGCCCAGCATATCAGTATCAATATTTTGTACTAATCTACAATGAGCAGTCCTGTTATTCAGATTTAAGGAGATTGCCAAGAAATCAATTTGCAGTCGTTTCCCGTGAAATTGCGGGTTCTTTTCTATGAGTCGTAAAACTGAAACTAAATGAGAAAGTTTGTCTTTTGTGAAGTTGTCTTCAGAAGTTATAGTGCTCCCCTCCTGAGTCGTCTTAACTTCGACAAGTCTGACTACATTGTCCTTTTCTGAAATAATATCAATTTCTTTTTTGCCAAAGTAAACATTTGTCATGAGCACTTGAAAGCCGTTACTTTGGAGAAAGTTTTTCGCTATTTGCTCGCCTTTCTTACCAACTTCGTTATGTAATGCCACAAGGAAAGTATACATTATTTTTTCTAGTTTCATGTTAAATTGAAGTCATTGAGACAAGTCGTTTCACATGAAACGAATATTTACATTTAGCCTTAATTGAGGCTAAATAAAATATGGCTTATAAAAACCTTTATAAAACAATGTTATTTTGTTAGGTTTCCAAAAGGTTTCTAAAAGACGTCTATTTTCTTTGTCTTTTTTATCCACATACACACAGGTTTATCCACAGTTGTCAAAATTGATGTGGAAAACTTCGCGGTCAAGTTCTTAAGACTCTTTTCTATAAATAGTTTTTTCGGGAAGGGTATTGACGGTCACTCTTTAGATTTGATAAAGACAAGAAATTTTGTTATGATAGCTTTGTTGCGGTGTTGGTTTAGTGGTAGAACACGACCTTGCCAAGGTTGAGACAGGAGTTCGATTCTCCTACGCCGCACAAAATAAAGAGCGCTAGCAATTATATTTTGCGGCGTACGCTTATGACTAAGGTCATAAGCGTAGAGATGAGTAGTAAGTCACGCCGGGAGGCGTTCGAAAAGAAAAACTGGTCTACGCCTTCGAGCAACCACGAGAAGGTGTCAGTTTTTCAGCAGGGTCGCGAAGTTGAGCGTTTTTGAATCAGCAGATTCACGGCTTGGCCGTAAATGAATTAGAAAATGTCAACTTGGTGACTGATCCTCATTCAGTAGGATGACCCTTGGGGTGTGTCGTTTTGCTTACTAGCAAAACATACTCCGAACTTTCGAATTCTTCACGGTTCGACTTACTAGTCGCCTGACGTATGATGCTCAGGCGTCATGCTGAAGAAGTAAAAAACTCACTATGTTCTTGGTGCTTCCGCCAGGATTCGAACCCGGAATAACGGTTCCGAAGACCGTTGTGATATCCATTTCACCACGAAAGCAAGGTGTATACTGGATTCTAACAGGAAAGAGGATATAAATAAAGTAATTTCAAAGAAAACTTTTATGAAAGATACATTTTTATTACCAAAAGAAGTTCGTGCTGTACTCACCACTCTCCATGTGGCGGGTTTTGAGGCATATACAGTTGGAGGCTCAGTCCGTGACATGCTCATGGGTAAAGAGCCAAAAGATTATGACATAACGACAAATGCCACTCCAGAACAGATAGTCTCACTCTTCCCTAAAACATTTTATGAAAATACCTTTGGTACAGTTAGTGTTGTAACCTGCGGGGAAGATTTGGAAATTGTCTGTACTTCTGAAGCAGTAAGAATCATTGAAGTGACTCCGTATAGAAAAGAAGGAGTTTACGAAGATGCGCGTCACCCCAGCTCGGTAACATGGGCTAGCGCGCTTAAAATTGACCTAGAGCGAAGAGATTTCACTATGAATGCACTTGCCTATGATTTTACTAAAGGACAAGCTGTAGACCTCTTTAAAGGACAAGAAGATATAAAAGACAAAGTAGTAAAAACCGTGGGTAATCCAGACGATCGCTTCCAAGAAGATGCGCTTCGTCTTATGAGAGCTATTAGATTTTGCGTCCAGCTTGATTTTGAACTCGACCCCGTTACACGTGAAAGTTTAGAGAAAAATGCACATCTTATTAAAAAAGTTTCATGGGAGCGCATCCGTGACGAGTTTTCTAAGATACTCATGACAGAAGTCCCGATGAGAGGGATAGTTCTCCTTTCTGAAGTCGGTCTTCTTCAGTATATTGTTCCCGAGCTGGAGAAGGGGAAGGGTGTTACACAAAATCAAGCACATAAGTTTGACGTCTGGGAGCATAATCTGCGCACGCTTCAGCATTCGGCAGATAAGAAGTGGCCTTTATTTATAAGACTCGCTGCACTTTTTCACGATGTTTCCAAGCCAGAAACGAAACGCTTTTCACGCGAAAAGAACGCGGTCACCTTTTATGGGCATGATGTTGTCGGTGGACGCGTTACACATGAAATACTCACAAGGCTCAAGTATCCAAAAGAAATTATTGAAGACGTATCACTTCTTGTGCGGTGGCATATGTTTTTCTCTGACACTGAGAAGGTCAGTCTTTCGGCTGTTAGGCGAATGATTTCAAATGTTGGGGAGGAAATGATCTGGGAACTCATGAATCTTCGTATCTGTGACAGGGTAGGGACAGGGAGACCAAAGGAGGAGCCGTATCGTTTCAGAGCATATCAGGCGATGGTAGAACAAGCGCTCAAAGATCCGGTGACTCTTAAAATGCTTAAGACTAATGGGAAACGCATCATGGACGTTACACAAGAAACACCTGGGCCCAAGATCGGCTTCATCCTGCACGCCCTCTTTCAAGAAGTAATAGAAAATCCGGAGAAAAACACTGAAGAGTATCTTGATGCGCGCGCGTTACACATGAAATCACTACCGATAGAAGAGCTTAAAAAGCTAGCTGATGCTGGAAAAGAAGAAATGGCAGAGAAAAATGAGGAAATGGTAAAAGAAATCAAGAAACAGTTTCGAGTAGGTTAGTAATTCGTTATTCGTAATTAGGATAAGACATAAGGATGAGAGGAAAAAATAAAACACCACGCGCCGAAGGCGCGTGGTGTTACACAAGAAACGTTTCTCGACAATTTTTTAAACTCTTTTAATGCTTTGAGTTTCAAAACTTGATAGAGAGAGAAAGTGGTGAAGTGTAAAAACAACAACTTTCCCGTAGGCAGTGTGTTTTTCGTGAATTTGATTTATTGCTTCAGTCTCACGGTGACACGATTATCTCGACGTAGACACTTAACTAGATGGAGTTCTTCCAGCGCTTGAACTTGTCATCGCTCAGACGCAATATTAGTGCCAAGCTACTTAGTCAACTTCCATGGAGATCAAAATAGCGCTTTATAAGATCTTCTTGTAGCTTCAGTATCCTTTCTGCCTTTTCTTTTCTAGCTTTTTGATCTGGGAGAACCTTTTTTGCCAAAGACCAGAGGAAGCCCTGAAACAGATACTCTTGACACGTCGTTATGTTGCCAAAAAGTTTTGTCTGCATATCCAGAGCTCTTCCAATTTGGTCAGTAACCATACGAAATGTCATGTCATCACTTGCTAACGTTGCCAAGCAAAGCTTCTCAATAAGTCAGTCGGTGTCGGCCATTATAAGACGGCGCCAGGCACTTTTGGTAGTACTTCTTGGGTGGCATCCCGCTGCGGTCAGTAGAAATTGAGCACTAGACTTGTCCGGAAATAATTAATCCCCTATACTATAACCATACTCATTTATGATACTTCATATGGATCTCAACAAAATTCTCTCAACCAAGCGTATG
>JAYTSG010000040.1:0-8482 GCA_043745785.1 bacterium
TTTTACACTCGACCTTTACAACGCATCGTTTCGTATACCTGATCTTCTCTACGGAGCTCTTCTTGCATTTATTTCCGCTGGGACAGTTGTACCTTTTCTTACCAAAGAAGATAAAGATGGGAAACAAATCAGTCCACTCCACAGGCTTATTGCACTCACTTCACTTTTTTTGATGATTAACATTGTTATCGGGATACTACTCTTTGCGATTTTGCCGTATATTGCGCATTATATTGTCCCAGGGTTTTCGGAAGCGCAACAACTTGAGTACATAACATTAACAAGAGTGCTTATGCTACAACCACTCCTCATCGGTCTTGCGTCACTTTTTTCCTGTTACGCACAACTTCGAAATGAGTACATACTTCTCGGTATTTCACCACTTCTTTACTCTACTGGTATTATTTATGGCATCATCTTTTTGTATCCAACATATGGCGCTCACGGTCTCATCGTGGGCGTCATTTTAGGAGCTCTTTGCTCTCTTCTTGTGCAGTCATTCTCTCTACGTTCTCTTCGGGCTCATCATTTTAAACATATTTTTTCTTGGTATCTTACAAAAGAAGCAATACGTTTAGCACTACCACGTTCTGGCACAAATATCATCACGCAGATCCGAACTATTATTTTTCATGGATTCGCTACGGTTCTCGGTCCAGGCTATCTGTCGGCGTATCTTTTTGCACTTCGCGTGACTGATGCAGTTGTTCAGATAGTACAACAAAGTGTGACAACTGCGAGTATCCCGGTACTCTCGAGAGATTATTCTGAAAAGAAGATAGATGTTTATAAAAAAATTGTTAAGAGATACTCCTCACTTCTCTTTCTTTCTGGCTTCTTTTTTTCAGCTATTATTTTCTTAGTAAGAGAAGATATCGTACCTTTGCTCTATGGGCATAGCGCAATGAATGTTCTCATACTATACTTTTTAAGTGGGGCACTTTTAGCTCTCCCTTTTCAAATGCTCGCGGGGTATCTTTCTATTAGTTTTTACTCAATTCACGATACAAAGACAGTCATGATTGCTTATTTGACTTCGTCCCTCATGGCGGTGGGGTTCCTTCGTTATGGAATGGGAGAGGACATAGCTCGTCTTATGCTTGGAAATGCAATTTTCTGGATTGTTGCAAGTTTTCTACTTTTTCTTTCCTATCGTAGAAAAGAATTATAATTTTTTACTAATCTCTCTTTTTCGTGTAGTATAAGATGTATAAATAGAACCTAAGCGGTTGGATAAGATTCGAGGAAAAACAAGAAATGTGACCGAGCTGTACTCCTTTGTACAACGAGAAAATATTTTAAAGTTTTGACAAAGAAGCTTGCCAAGTGATTAGGTTATAAACATGAAAATACATAATTTCTCAATAATAGCCCATATCGACCACGGCAAGTCTACTCTCGCAGATAGGCTTCTTGAACATACTCACACAGTAGAGAATCGAAAGATGAAAGATCAAATGCTTGACTCGATGGAGCTTGAACGTGAGCGTGGTATCACTATCAAAATGACACCAGTTCGTATGAACTACACAACGGAGGCTGGTGAGAAGTGTATCCTTAATCTCATAGACACCCCAGGGCATATTGACTTCTCCTATGAAGTGTCTCGCTCCCTTCAGGCAGTGGAAGGGGCGCTACTCCTTGTCGACGCGACTCAGGGTGTACAAGCCCAAACGCTCACTACTCTTGAAATGGCAAAAGACGCAGGCATTGTCATTATCCCAGTTGTTAATAAAATTGACAGTCCACTTGCAAAGCCAGAAGAAGTAAAAGATGAAATCGTTAAACTTCTTTCCTGCGCGCGAGAAGACATTGTTGCCGTATCAGGAAAGACCGGTGAAGGGGTGCCTCATCTTCTTGAAGAAATAGTAAAGCGTATTCCTGAAACAAAAAGTGTTTTTAGAGAAAAAAGAAATTCAGCACGCGCACTTATCTTTGACTTTGAATATAGTAATCATCAGGGAGTTATTCTCTATGTCAGAGTGCTTGACGGAAGTATTCGTAGAGATAGTGAACTTACTTTTCTTCAAGCAAAGCATAAATTTATCGTGCGTGAAGTGGGGCATTTCTCTCCAGAAAAGCGCCCAGTGGATAGCATTGAAGCAGGTGAGATTGGTTATATTGTGACCGGTATCAAAGAGCCTGGAGTTGCTCGTGTTGGAGATACGGTGACGACGTTCGCGCACCCACTTCCTGCTTTCCCTGGTTACTCTGAGCCTGTGCCACTTGTTTTTGCTGCTGTGTATCCTGAGACGCAAGATGAGTTTGATGACCTCCGTACATCATTACTTAAGCTGAAACTTTCTGACTCTTCTCTTACCTTTGAAGAAGAGTCCTCTGGCGCGCTTGGTCGTGGCTTTCGTTGTGGATTTCTCGGAATGCTTCACCTTGAAATTGTGACCGAAAGGCTGCGTCGTGAGTTCGATCAAGAGCTTGTGGTTACAACACCATCTATTACTTTTGAGGTTACTCTTAAAAATGGAGAGAAAGAAATGATTTATACCCCGATACATTTTCCAGATCATGGCGCATATAGTTCTTCTCGTGAGCCTTGGATACTGCTCACTATTATTACTCCTCATGATTATGTGAGTTCTCTTATGCAATTACTCCATACTCATGAAGGAACGGTAAGAGATATGAATGACTGGGGTGAGGCGAGGGTAGAGATAATCGTCGACATGCCGCTCCGTGAACTCATGAGAAACTTCTTTGATGAGGTGAAAGGTGCGACGAGTGGCTACGCATCACTTTCGTATAAGATGGGTGAGATGAGAGATGCTGAGGTGACTCGCATGGATCTCTACATCGCAGAAGATAGAGTCGCAGCGTTCTCAAGAGTTGTGCCTGAGCTCCGCGCGCAGGAAGAAGCCGAAGATGCCGTTGAGAAGCTCGAAAAAATACTTCCACGAGAAATGTTTAGAGTTAAAATTCAAGCATATATCAAGGGGCGTATTGTAGCGTCAAGGTCTATTGCACCGTCCAAGAAAGATGTTACCGGACATCTTTATGGGGGTGATATTTCAAGAAAGATGAAACTTCGTGATAAACAAAAGAAGGGAAAAGCGAGAATGCTTGCGGAGGGGAAGGTCCACATCGCACATGATACCTTTCTCAAGATGATGCGACCATAAACCAGAAATTGACGATCTGCTTTGTCAGAGGCATTTTTTCTTCGGTCGATGTAGGTCTACTACACCTCTCTCAGAAAAAATGCCTCCTTCTCGCATCTCATTCAATTTCTAAACTATGGTTTCTTACGCTTTTAGACCTATGGATAAGGTATAATAAAATGTATGAAATACTTTTCAGTCATTAAAGACAAAGATATTTTTGAGAATCCAGTTGCAGAACCTTTGGAATATAGAGAAAGACCAACCGCAAAAGGGGTCGTGTTTGATGCAGATAGAAATATGGCTCTTCTTTTCGCGGCAGGGCACGCACTTTTTCCTGGTGGAGGTGTGGAGAAAGGAGAGACTTTTGAGGAAGCATTCATTCGTGAGTGCAAAGAAGAGATTGGTTGTGATATCGAGATAGAGTCCGTAGTTGGCACAGCTCTTCAGTATCGAGGAGAAAGTTTTCAGAAATATGTTGTTACTTTTTTTACTTCGCATATTGTTGGTGATAAGGGGCGACCCACGACAATAGAAGAAGGAGAGCTTTTGTGTGAACTTAAATGGTTAAACAAGGGTGAAGTTCATAAAATTTTAAAAGAACAAATTGAAACTATTCCAAAAAGTGATTACGCTCCCCAATTTAATGCGCGAACCCATCTTGTGGCATTTGAAAAATGGCTAAATATAGACAAAGAGTAAAATGATTAACGAAGACTACTTTAAAGAAGCAGTTGTTGAAGCCAAGAAGTCGCTTTGCCTTCGTGATAAATGTGGCGCGGTTATTGTGTTTGATGGAGAGATTGTCGGTCGTGGTTATAATGCGCCGCCACAAGATGATGTGCTACAGAGAAAATGCCACCTTGAACTTGTCCATTCTGATAAACCAAAGTCAGACAGAACCTGCTGTATGCATGCCGAGTGGAGGGCGATACTTGACGCAGTTGCAAACGGCAAAGCAAAAGGTTCTACGCTCTATTTTGTGAGGGTGGATGAAGAAGGAAAGATAAAATCTTCAAATGGTATTCCATACTGTACGGTTTGTAGTCGCCTTGCTCTCGATGTTGGTATTGCCTCTTTTGGTCTATGGAAAAAAGACGGGGCTAAAATGTTCGACACAAAAATCTACAACAACCTTTCGTATCAGTTCCACGAAGAGTCCAAAGTATCTTAATTGTAGAAACAGCATCTTCCGCCTGCTAGCTTCAGATGTCTTTAGTGCTTCCAAGAAGCGAATCTGCTGATTCGTCCTCACACTTTGAAGAATGAGTATTACTTAAAAAGACTGATCAGCGAAAAACCAACCATGCCAAGAATAACAAAGACAGAAACGACAGCCCAGATAAGATGTATCCTTTTACGGTTGCGGGCATTAAATATCATAGTACAATGATAATACCTTATTCATGAAAGAATTTCAACAAGCCCATTTTTTTCACAAGATGATCTATTCAAAAGTGACCATCGTCATACTCGGGGCACTCATACTTATTTTATTACGTTCTACCGTCGGACTCTATGAAAAGAGAAACGATGTCGTTGTAGAAAGGAATAAAAAAGAGGAAGAATTAAAGGACGCGGAGCGTCAATTAAGTGACACCAAAGAAAAGAAAACTTTCTTAGAAAGTGAACGTGGAAAAGAAGAGTATATACGCACTACTTTTCCTGTAGTGAAAGAGGGCGAGGGAGTTATTATTGTCTATGATGATAAAAAAGAGTCGGTAAGACAGGTAAAGAAAGAACTAAGTACTAAAGAGAGTCTTAAGCGTTTCTTAAAAGATTTATTTGGCAGTGATCGCTAGATTCATCAGTATTCTTTTTCTTATCCTTTGTGATATACTTTTTAGCGTATGACAACAACAGAAACAAAACACGTAGAAATTTACAGTACAGAGTCTTGTCACTTTTGCCATTTAGCAAAAGAGTGGCTCACTGCAAAAAATATCCCTTTTACTAACTATAATGTCGCAGAGAATGTAGAAAAAAGGAAAGAAATGGTGGAAATCACCGGCCAGCTCGGTGTGCCCGTCATTAAAATCGGAGACGAAGTTATGATTGGCTTTAATGAAGCAAAGATGGCAGAACTTCTCGGGGTAAAATAAATTTTCATGCAGTAAAATAAAGAAAGATAAAAGAAAAACGGCATAAGACCGTTTTTCTTTTTTATAGAGCTAAAATGGTATAATCTTTTTATATATGGAAGGAGTTAACCTTAAAATAAACGGAACAAAAGAAGAACAAGATCGTGCGATGGATCAGGTCGCGGAAATGTCTATCAAAAATAGAGCTTTCAGTGCTCTTAACCTTGCTTTCAGAGATTTCTTAGTCGCGTCGCCTAAAGGTGATGTAGATTCTTTTTTACAAAGCGAAGTATTTCAAGTCACTGTCGCTAAACATGAAAAAAATTATCGTACTACAGATGGAATTAGTGAGGCTGTTCAAAAGTTGAAAGACAAACACAAGAAACCTGAAACAAAAGAAACAGAAAGCGTTGATGGAGTACTAGATATAAAATATAGAGTCGGTATACAACCTGTTGGTAAGAATCCACTACAAGACAGTGGCTCAGTCCCTATCTTTTCGGAGATAGACTCCTTACGATTAGAGACTGATGAAGAGGTTAATAAAAGAATTGGAGCAAAATCTGACAGTGCTCTATCTCCAAGAAATAACACAACTGAGCAAGTGGGAGACCTCATAATTAAACCTGCGGCGAATGACTCTGTCTATAAAACGGAGCAGCAAAAAGAAACGGTAAAGGCTGAAACACCAACAGCTCCCCCTAATGTTCCTCTTGCGGGGAATGTTGTGGGAGAGATCACTCCTACAATAGAAGTGCAAGACCAAGTGTTGCCGGTAGAAAGCACTGTTGATCTAACTCAAGAAAAAGTCATTGTGGATGAAAATCAAGAAGAAACTGAAGTAGTTAGTGTAAATACTTTAGTAGTAAATAGAGAACAGCTTCAGGTTGCGTCTGAGCTAATACAAGGTATAGGAGAAGAAGATCCTCCAACTGCTATGATAGAAGAAGTATTAAAGGTAGAACCGAAAGTTGAAGAGGTTACGGGAGCTTCGGAGCTTGACTCCTCTTCATCTCCCATCGCCACCCCAGAAGATCTACCCAGAGAGGCTGAAGTGGTAGATAGCCGAATGGAGAGAAATGAACAATTGGTCTTCAAAGAAGCAGTACAAGAGTTTACTAAGAGCTATGTAGCTTTATTTGAGAATATCCGTCGGTATAACGAAACGACGCTTGATAGAAATGGAAGAGAAACCTCGGAGTCTATCCTCTACAACGAGGATCTAGATGGAATTATTGCAGCTCTTCGTACTGAAAATACCGATAATGGTGCTTTAGATGAGGTTGCTAGACTTGAGAAAGTAAGATCCTATTTATCGGAAAATATATTTCCGATAAAAGGAGGAGTGCAGATTAGTAGTGTAGAAGGATACGACTTTTTGATCGACTCGGTCGACGCCTTTGGAGAGTCAGTCAGAGAGGTTTATGAAAAAATTAAAGACGTAAGTGAAGCAGAGGGGTTTGTTAAAACTTTGCAGCAAGTCAGCTCGACTTTTGTTGATTTTTATGATGTGATAAGCAAAAAAAGAAAGTATACGGTAGATTATCTTTCAAGGTAGTCTTTTTAGCAGTAACTTGTTAGTATTTACATATGGAAGAAATAGATAAAGAAATACAAGCTATCGAAGAAGAAATGAATCTTCCTCATTTTTGGGAAGATAAAAATAAAGCGCAAGAGAAAGTTAAACTTCTGAAAGAGCTCAAGCTTAAAAAAGAAGGGGGAAGCACTCTTGATGGTGGGAACGCAATCCTTAGTATTATTTGCGGCGCTGGAGGGGATGATAGTGAAGACTGGGCAAGGATGCTTCTTTTTATGTATGAAAAATTTTGTGAAAGAAATAAACTGCAAGTCACTTTTTTGCATCGCCACGAAAATGAACATGGTGGACTCAAAAATGTGACCCTCGAAGTGACGGGTAAAAAGGCGTATGGACAGCTTAAAAATGAGTCAGGAGTGCATAGGTTAGTCCGTATTTCGCCATTTAATGCTCAAGCCAAAAGACACACGTCTTTTGCCATGATTGAAGTCTTGCCGGTCTTACCACCTCTTGAGCGAAAACCAATACCAGAAGATGAGCTACGAGTCGAATTTGCCCGCGCAGGAGGTCCTGGAGGGCAGAATGTGAATAAGCGTGAGACCGCTGTGAGGGTCATACATATTCCGACTAACATTGCTGTACATGTTGCAACTGAGCGTCAGCAGGAGCAAAATAGATCAAAGGCACTCGAGATACTTTCAGCCAAGCTCTACAAAATAGAAGAAGAAAAAAGAAAAGCTGAAGTCGAAGGAAGGCAGATTTCAAAAACGACTGAAATAGAATGGGGAAATCAAATCAGAAGTTATGTGCTCCATCCTTATAAAATGGTCAAGGACCATCGTACTGATGTCGAGACGAGTAATGTCGAAGCGGTCCTTGAGAAAGGTGAGATAGAGGAGTTTATTGAGGCGGAGAAGGGGCTCTCATAAAAATAACAAAGCGCGCCGGAAGGCGCGCTTGCTTGCACTTTCGTGCTTTACTTGGCAGTCGCCACTTGCTCACTTGCTGCTGCTATCAAAGCTTGACCAAGCTCTAGATAGGTGCTTCTAGTGATTTGATGAATTGAAACATCTCGCCCCGCACTGAGTCTATAAAGCCATGCTTTGGGGTCGACGTCCCGGATATTCTTCCATTCGGGGAAGTGATTTTGCCAAGCGTATTCTTGGGCAGATCCTTCTCCGGGGTAAGCATCGAAGTTGACAGAAACGATGTTGCTCTTTTCTGGAAAGATCACTGGATGGGGTATGTGATCATGTAGCGAGGAGTAGTGTCTGACTGCCCACTTCCGGTTCACAGATTCCAGCACTTCATTTCTGATGATGATCACTGCCGCAGAAGTGTGGAAGGCGGGCTCGTCTTCATTTGCCCTCACATACTGTCTTACCAAGGCAGCAGCGTCTGCCATTGATTTGACTAGCAGAAGATAGCGGATCCTTTTCAATTCCGTATGTCTATCACTCAGCAAGTCAAGCTCGTAAAGAATGTCAGACTCAAGATCCTGCTTTCCTCCTGAAGTCATTCCACCACCAACCACGATAAAGAGACGGCGCTCGATTGTGTCCATGTTCTTTCCCTTCACTAGTACAGTCGTAGCACAGACCCAGTGTCAGTGCTTTCCTATATTAAACTACGCTTTTTATCTTTTTTTGTCAAAAACAGAAAACCGCCCCTCTGGTAAGTTGGCGGTTTTCTTAATCGCTCTTTAAATTATCTCTTGTCGAAGGAAATAATCGGCAAAGAGTGACGTCTCT
>JAYTSG010000041.1:0-1902 GCA_043745785.1 bacterium
GTGCTGGACTCTGGAATTTCCACCTACGTACGTAGTTTTAAAATATGAAAATTTGGTGGGAATGTGTTTGAGAAGTTATTACCGAACAAGTCTATTCAATTGTCGCCTGCCTGCAACATTTTTCTGTCGAAAGTCCAAAATTTTTTGTTTGGCGTACCTTTTGTTTTTTGGTATGACTTTTTCGAAGCAGATCGAGCTTCCAAGACCATCTTTGCTCTCGTAAAGAGCTGAAGGTGAGGAAGATCAACGAGGTGAGCCCAGACATACGCCTCCCCAGTAACCTTGTTGATTTTCCTGCACGAGAGCAGTAACAGCTTTGTTTCAAGCGAAAGAAAGTTGAGTCTCGAGCTATTGAAGGCAAAGGCTTCATCCACAAGGCAATTGGTTGCCTCTTTATTTTTTTGTTGCAAAAATCTGGAGTCATCTACACCCATTTCGGGTTCTCCTTGTGCTATGAGTTTGTCTTCGACTTACATTGCGCCAAAGCACAGCAGTATCGCCAAACTCTGCGAGTATAATAACACATATAACAAAATATACAAGTTTTAACTTTTGTCAAAATAAATGCCGATTTTTAGTACTAAAAATCGGCATTTATTGTCTTTTAGAGAAGAAGTCTGTCTATAACTGCTTTGACAGTGGCTCCATCGGCGGTATCGCCCAGTTCTTTACACATTAAGCCGATAAACTGTCCTTTTTTAGTAGTATCTACTGGTGACTCTGCTAGCTTTTCGCTTACTTTTGCTTCGATATCTGCTTCAGACATTTGAGCGGGAAGGAGTGCTTCGATGATAAGTAACTCTGCATGTTCACTTTCTGCGAGTTCTGGACGACCTCCGGCAGTAAATTGCTCTATAGAATCTTTACGTTGTTTTGCAAGGCGTTTGATGACCTTTTGACAGTCTTCGTCAGAGAGTGGGTCGGTCGGGGGGTGTCCTTGAGCGACGAGCTCATTAGTAAAGGCTGCAGAGATGAGGCGGAGAACGCCAAGTTTATCTGTGTCTTTTGCTATCATTGCTGCTTTGATTTGTGCTTTTATTTCTTGTTGCATGGTTTTTTTATTCTACCATGAGTCTGGTCTTTTGGAGGTATATATTTTTTAAACCATGGACATTTTCTTTTGTTTGTGATATCATAGAGTAACTCTTTTGTGAAGAAAGAGAAGATACTGGATGTTGTAAAGATATTTCAAGAAAACCTTAAGTAAAGGTAATTCGTAAGAGGAAGATATTGTCTCTTAACCGAGACGAGAGGTTATAATAATCGAAATAAAAGTGCTTACAGAATAATATAGCGGAGTAGAGTAAAGGTAATTCGCGAGGCTCATAACCTCGAGACACAGGTTCGATTCCTGTCTCCGCAACAGATAAAGAAAAATCATACTATAAGTATGATTTTTCTTATGTAAATAATTCATGAAAAGTTTCGTTACGCTCGGGTCTTTATACTCAAAAGAACTATGGCTTCAGTTCTAATTCAGTGTCCTAATTGCGGCTACGAGTTCCTATTTTAAGAATGATAAGTAAGTATTTTAATGTGAGAAGAAATTGCAGTAAGTAAATAGTAGCTTGAAAAAAGTCGTAAAAAAGAGTAGAATAGCCCTACTGTCGGTGTAGCTCAGTTGGTTAGAGCATCTCACTCATAAAGAGAAGGTCGCAGGTTCAATTCCCGCCACCGACACAGAAAACACAAAACTCAATTCACTGTTCAATGTGTCAACAAGTGAGATAATTTTAGGGATGATGTACTCTCATTATGATTAATAAAGCTACTCTATGTATTGTTGTTCCCTCCGCACTTCTACCGAGTAGTTTTTATCTAGGTTTTCGCTACAGAGACCTTCATATAGTTGAAGGTATTTCCCCTGCGTCAGTTGTTGTGACTTCTCGCACAAAAGAAGTA
>JAYTSG010000042.1:0-6498 GCA_043745785.1 bacterium
CAAATTCTAGAACAGCTTAAAATCGAGGTGTTTGAGGGGATGTCTACTAAGGAGATCAATAAGGCGCTCGTCATGATTGTCCGCGCAATGATAGAACAAGACGCTGCTTACTCTTTTGTTGCTTCACGCCTCCTTCTTCGAAATATCAATGAGGACACTATTGGAGAAGCTATTGATTATAAAAATATAGACACTCAATATAAAGAGGTGTTTAAAAAAGGCATTGCATTTGGTGTAGAAAAAGAAATACTCGATACAAGAATGGGAAATTTCAATCTCGACAAGCTTGCTAAAGCTCTCGTGCGGGAGCGTGATGAGCTCTTTATGTTCCTTGGTACTCAGACGCTCTATGAAAGGTATTTAGTGAGAGATAACGCAGGTCATAGTGGCATCATCGAAAATATACAAGGCTTTTGGATGCGTATCGCAATGGGTCTCGCTCTTAATGAAAAGAAAGAAGTGATGAATGAAAAGGCTCTTGAATTTTATGAAGCAATGTCGACACTTCGCTTTGTTCCGTCTTCTCCGACACTCTTTCATGCTGGAACTGCGCACCCACAGCTTTCTTCTTGTTATCTCAATACTGTTGGAGATTCTCTCGAAAGTATTTTTAAAGTATATTCAGACAATGCTCAGCTTTCAAAATGGGCAGGAGGTATCGGTACCAACTGGACGAATGTGCGTGCGTCTGGATCTCTGGTCAAGAAAAGTGGTATCAAATCAAATGGTCTTGTCCCATTCCTTAAGATTGCTAATGATGTGACTGTGGCTATCAATCGTTCTGGACGTCGTCGTGGTGCCACTTGTGTGTACATTGAAAATTGGCATTATGATGTTGAAGAATTCCTCGAGCTTCGCAAAAACACCGGTGACGACAGACGTCGTACTCATGATATGGATACAGCTCTCTGGATCTCTGACCTCTTCATGAAGCGTGCTAAAGAAGATGGACCATGGACCCTTTTTAGCCCAGACGAGACGGGTGATTTGACAGAACTCTATGGTAAGGCTTTTGAAACTCGCTATGAGCAGTATGAAAAAGAGACCAAGACAGGAGGTATCAAAATCTTTAAGGAAATGAAGGCACGAGACCTTTGGAGAAAAATGGTCACTATGCTCTATGAGACTGGTCATCCTTGGATTACTTTTAAAGATCCTTCAAATATTCGCTCTCCACAAGATCATGTTGGAGTAGTACACAATTCAAACCTTTGTACTGAAATTACCCTCAACAATTCGGAAACAGAAACTGCTGTTTGTAATCTTGGGTCACTCAACTATCAGCGTCTCGTCAAGAATGGTAAGTTTGACACCGATCTTGTCTCTGCTACTGTTCGTACAGCAATGCGTATGCTAGATAATGTCATCGATGTCAATTTCTATCCAACTGTCGAAGCAAAAAATAGTAATATGAAACACCGTCCTGTTGGACTTGGTCTTATGGGATTTCATGATGCTCTCTATCAAATGGATATTAATTTTGATACCGAAGAGGCTGTTCGTTTTGCTGATGAATCAATGGAATTTATCTCTTATCACGCTATCTTGGCTTCAAGTGAGCTGGCTCGTGAACGTGGTGCTTATGAAAGCTACAAGGGAAGTAAGTGGGATAGAGGACTTTTCCCTATCGACACTATCGCACTCCTTGAAAAAGAAAGAGGCTTACCTATCTCTCTTGATATGACAGTAAAGCTCGACTGGAAGCCTGTGCGTCAGGCGGTCAAGCAGTATGGTATGAGGAACTCTAATTGTATGGCTATGGCTCCGACAGCCACTATCTCAAATATTGTCGGAAGTGTGCCAACTATCGAGCCTCAGTACAAGAATGTTTACGTCAAGAGTAATATGAATGGTGATTTCATTATGATTAACCCTTATCTTATTACTGATCTCAAAAAACTCAACCTGTGGGACTTTGAAATGATTGGCAAGCTTAAATATCATGATGGTTCAGTCAAGCAAATTACTGAAATTCCAGCACATCTTCGTGATAAATACAAAGAAGTATTTGAGATTTCTCCAGAATGGTTACTCCGCTCGGCGGCACAGCGTGGCAAGTGGATCGATCAGTCCCAGTCATTAAATATCTATTTTTCTGGAAGTTCTGGAAAAGATCTCGCTGGTATTTATGAATACGCTTGGAGTCTTGGACTGAAGACGACCTATTACTTGCGTACTCTCAGTGCTTCTCAAGTAGAAAAAAGTACGGTCAGTACTGCAGAGTTTGGTGTGACGCATAAACGTAGTTCAAATGAAGTTTCTATATCAAGTGCTAGTATCTCAGACACAGTGAGTATACAAAATAGAGAAGCTCTTGTGTCTGCTTTAAAAAAAGAGGAAGCTATCGAGGTGATGGCAACAGCTCTTAGTCCAGTGTCCCCAGCTATCCATACTAAAAAAGCGTATACTATAACTAAGATGCCAGAAGCTTCCTGTGACGCCTGCCAGTAAAGTTTCATTTTATAGAGTTATCCGATACACAAACTATGCCACAAACAGAAACACAAAAAGAAATAGGAGTCATGCCAGTTATAGCCAGAAATGCTGCGCGAGTTGACGTGAATCAGCGTAAAATTATCAATGGTAAAGATGCTGATGTTATACAGCTTTATCCGATGAAGCACACCTTTGCTTGGGATGCATACAACACAGGAAACGCTAATCATTGGCTTCCGACCGAGATCAGCATGCAGCTCGATATAGAGCAATGGAAAAGCAAAACAGTGCTTTCAGATGATGAAAGAAAAGCTTTTGAGACAGTGCTTGGTTTCTTTACTACAGCTGACTCTATCGCTGCAAATAACATTGTTCTTGGTTTCTACAAGCATGTAACTTCTCCAGAAGTTCGTCTGTATCTTCTTCGTCAAGGATATGAAGAGGCTGTACATACTCAGGCATATCAATATATTGTCGAATCACTCGGGCTTGATGGGCCAAAGATATTTAATATGTACCGTGAAGTAGATGCTATCTATGACAAAGAAGAGTTTATCCTTTCTTTTAATGAAGGTATTTTTGATCCAAACTTTAAAACAGGTACCTTTGAGGCTGATCAAAAATTTCTTGAAAATTGGTGTGTTTTTTCGCTTGTGTTAGAAGGAATTTTCTTTTATTCATCATTTGCGGTTATGTTTGGTTTTCAGAGACTGCAGAAGCTCACCGGTGCTGCTGAACAAATACAGTATATTATGCGTGATGAATCTCAGCATCTTAACTTTGGTATCGAGGTGATCAATGCAATCAAACAAGAACAACCAGAGCTTTGGACTCGCGAGTTCGTTGAAAAGATAAAAGCAATTGTCGATAAGGCTGTGAAACTTGAGTATAAGTTTGCTGTTGAAGTATTTCCAACGGGCATTTTTGGCTTAAACTCTGAAGGATTCAAACAATATATTGAGTACATTGCAGACAGACGTCTCACTCGTGTTGGCATAGAACCAATGTACAATGTACAAAACCCTTTCCCATGGATGAGTGAAGCGGTTGACCTTTCAAAAGAAAAAAATTTTTTTGAGACGAGAGTAACCGAATATAAAGTTGGTGGCACCTTAAGTTGGTAATTTCTCCATAAATTAGCCTCATCTATTTTGTTACGGAGCCTCGTTTGCTTGTTATCGTACCAGTAAGTACGTTTCCGTTCAGACACTCCGTACTTCGTAGTTAAGGCAATTTCTGACGAAATAGAGGCTCTCGAGTCTGAAACTTTTATCTTCATCTAAAATCGAAAGATTTCGAACGTTCTTCTATGTCATTTATGAATGATTCCCTAGAACAGCTCTGTTACACTACACATTTACGCCTAGCGTTGGAATCCAGTATTGAGAAAAATAGTTGTTAAGTGCCACTGTTTGAAATACAGTTTTATTTCTGAATTATTTTTACAAATAGTCTGGGTATTTTAAAAAATACCAAAAAGAAAGAGAAGATTAGAAATACCTCATATTGTATGAGTTGTTAAAAGTTATTTGTGATTAACACCCTAAGGTATAAACCTAGGAACGTAGTGTCACCCGATAGCAGTCGGGCAAATAGTTGTGCTATTTGATTAAATGCAACCCATGGGATTATATGTAACAGTCTGTGGAGTAATCTCACTGAAATTTATTGACTTTTAGTGATAAATGTGCTATTCTATTAATAGGTCTTTGTTTTTTAACTAATTACTATTGCGCAAAAGCGTGGGGGAAATATGGATACAAGAAGTTGGTTATTGGTAGCCGCAACTATTTTTTTAATTGCGGGGATTGTGACTATTTTTTTGATTTTGAGGTCGAGAAAAATCGACCACGAGATTCAGAATGAGTTGATGGACCTTCTTTCGTCTGAAGAAGGGATGATTACTCATCGTCATAGTGCCTATGCAGAGGGGGTCCCTTCGAACCCAAACCGCACTATCGCCGAAGCAATGACATTGCTTCGGTGGAGTGCTTGTAAATTTGACGAGAGTATCAAACTCTCGTCGGCTTATTACGGTCAGGTATCGCATCTGATTGCCATCAGAAAGTATATTGATGCTCTGATTTACTTCATGAAGGCATGGAGTTACGCGGAGAAAGCAATCGCTCATGCAAAGCGAGAGAGTGTCGAGCTTTCATCAAGTCAGATTGAAGTGCTGTACGCTCGGTACTACATGATGGCGATCAAGTTGCCAGTCATCGGACGACTACTCTTTGGTAACAAAGCACAAGTCGCGCTCGAGAAAGCTCTCGAGCGTTGCGATGTGACGGAACGCATCACTAAGGGTCTCATCCTTGGCAAGTTGTATGACGTATCGCACGATTTGAGCGACAAGCTTTCCCTGATGGTCATAGGTCTCACAAGAGCTGATGATCCAAAGGATATCAGACGTATCGCCAGAAGTGTCGGCATGTCATTGGAAGAGTTCTACAGCTTCCTCGGAATCTAATTTGGTCACAAGCCAGGTTTTGAGTAGATGAAAAGTCTTGGCTCATACCTGGCTTTTCGTTTGTACAGTTGACTCACTGAAATAAAAAGAGTAAGGTATAGAGGGTTTGTTTTTTAAATTCTACCAAAAAACTCTAGGAGTGAAAATATGGAAACAAGAAATAGTGAGGGTGACGAAGTTGCCAAGTGGCTCAGTCCAGTATGTGTTGTTGGGGGAGTTCTCTTGCTCGTTGCTATATGGCCGATCAAAGACGGAGGCATCATCTTAGCGCTCATTGCAGTGGTTCTCATCTTCTTTGGTATCTACGGTAAATGCGCTGAGAAGCTCAGGAAGATTTAGCTATTCGAGCGAGTGATTTCCTCTAAACTTTTGCAAAATAAAGCAATTCAAAATACCCTGCATGATTTCTGTGCGGGGTTAGTTTTTTAAAATATTGTTCGAGTAAGAATCTCAATGGAAGGGCGGTACGAGTTTTTTAGTAATGATCTGCACTAGTTTAGATATACAGGTATATTTGAAGATTCTGATGGTACACTTAACTGTATACGAAAAAGATACTTATTTTATTTATGGCTATGCTATTACCAGCAGTTTCTTTTCTTTCCGCAGAACAGAGTAGCGCTAAAGTGTGCGTCCTACCCAGTCAGATATTTCAAAAAGGAATGAAGGATACGAGCAAGAAATATGTTACAACGCTTCAAACTATTCTCTATGCTAATAGTTATACGAATACAAAGCCTACGGGGGTGTTCGGACTTTCTACAAAGAGTGCGGTAGAAAAATTGCAGAGAGAAAAAGGTTTGAAAGCAACTGGCGTTACTGGACCCTATACGATAAAAGAGCTTAATGCATTAGGTTGTTTTGGTAAGCCTTCAAATTCATCGCCGAGTGCTGTCAGTAAAGGGTCGAAAGCTACAACTGATCAATCCTTCACCCCTGAAAATAATCCTACAAAGTTTACGGATACTCAGCTAGCAAATTTTAAAAAAGATATAGAACTTTTTCTATGTTCTGGTGAAAAAGTTGCTGGTGTTACTTCGGCAACAAAAGAAGAGCAGAAAAGTATGGATGCTATTTTCTTAAAAGATTTAGGAATAAAAAGCAATCTGTCTAGCGGAAATTTTTCTGAAGCGGGAGTTTTCCTTATCCCAGAGGTAAATAAAGCGCTTACAGAAGCAAAGTCTTCGGACATGTGTCGTCATCAAAAGATTATAGCCGTAGTAAAAGATCCAACGAGTAAACTACGTATTAGTAATTTAAATTATACGAAAATTTCTGCTGCAGATATTTCTTCCTATAAAGATAAAGTTCTTAGTTTTAATGTTAGTGATGAGTCATTAGCGAAGCGTTTTTGTACTAAAGTTACTAGTATAGATAAAGACGGTAAAAATTTTTCTGACCCTAATGCGTATTGTAACCCTTATTTATCTACAGAAAAAGGTTTCTACGGTGATCAAGACTTTTTCCATAATTTTTCCGGTTACTTCTCGAGCGAACACTTTTATCAGGATGGAATTGATCATATTCAAGTAGATCTTTATCTTCTCGAGAATGGAGGAGAAGACAAGGGAAACTTCTCTTCGTATAAAGGA
>JAYTSG010000043.1:0-1699 GCA_043745785.1 bacterium
ATAAGATCTTTATATAAAAACTTTTTGACTGAGAAATTATGTGGAGCCAATGAACGGGATTGAACCGTTGACCTCGTCATTACCAATGACGTGCTCTACCAACTGAGCTACATTGGCACAAAACTATAGTTAGAAATTGTCACTAAAAACTTGTACATTGTAGCAGAATTATAAGATATCAACAATTTTTGAAGAGAAAGTGAATACAGATTAGTTTCACTCTAAAAGTTTACATGGTTACCTGTGGTATCTTCTACGGAGATTTACTCTATCTCTTTTGTATCTTCTTGGTATCATGTTCGACAGTCATCATCGTGATACTTTTCAAGCTTTTCTTTCTTCATTGTCGGAATTATTTTGACCATTAGATAGATGTATGTGCTACATTATTTATGCATTAGTTAAGTACACTTTATTTTAAGTCCCTCTTTTTCTATAAGAATCATTCGATCGATTTTTAGGTAAATAAAAATTGCATTCTCTGTAGAGTCTCTTCAACAAAAAATAAGAGACCTGTCTGTTTTCTCTTCTGTTTTCTCTCGAGCTAATGGAGTCTCTTGTTTTTTGTTCATATGGTAAATACGTAAGACTTTCTTTAACTAGAACTAGATTAGTTTCAATAGTATCTAATTTTCTTTTTATTGAATGAAATCTCATTTTTACACGTCTAAAACTACCCATCATAGTTCTCATGAGAAAATCAATCTGAACAAAAAACATAGTGGAGTAGCTTTATTTACCTAGTTTATTTTCTTTTTGTTTTCTATATTCATCAATAAGTTTATGATTACCTGAAAGGAGAACTTTAGGAACTTTATATTTTTTGAAAGCATAAGTGAAAATTTCTGGCCGGGCGTACATTTCATGACTTGCTGTCCTGGTTTCTTCTCGTGAATGTTCATCGTGTAAAACACCTTTTATTTGTCGTGACATTGTATCAATGCAAACCATCGCAGGTAATTCTCCACCAGTGAGTACATACGGACCAATACTCCACTCTTCTGCTCGTAATATTTTTTTAACTCGCGCGTCAATTCCTTCATATCTACCACAAATAAAAATAATATCGGAGTACCTTTTTACTATTTTTTTTGCTATGGTATTAGAAAAAAGTTCTCCTCCAGGACTAAAGATAATAGTTTTTATTGTAAGTTTCTTTTCTTTCTTTCTTTTCATGAGTTCAGTTTTTATTTCTGCAACACAATGAATTATTGGCTGTACCCACATGACCATACCAGGCCCACCACCATAAGGGCGACCATCGACGCGTCGATGTTTGTCTGTAGTATATTCGCGAAGTGCATACGTTTTTACTTCTATTAGGTTACTAGCGATAGCTCGAGACAGTATAGACTCTGCAAGGTACGAATCTAACATATTTGGAAAAATAGTAATAACATGAAAGCGCATTTGTTGACAGATTATCATATTTGTTATAAAATATCAAGTAATTACTGCTCATCCCAGCAACATAGTTAAAAAAGATTCAATTCATGGCTAAAAAAAGTAATGACTCAGCGCACATTATCTTGAGAATAAAAACGGCTTAAGCTAGAAACATGGATAAACTTTACTGAAGTTATATTTGAACTCATAAACCAGTCCCCCTTTCCTTCTGCAACTCTGATAAAGATATACGAAAGTCTTATTAATTTGCTAGAGTTAGCAAACACTGAGCTAGAGAATATCAACAAGCAAA
>JAYTSG010000044.1:0-8649 GCA_043745785.1 bacterium
CATACGCTTGGTTGAGAGAATTTTGTTGAGATCCATATGAAGTATCATAAATGAGTATGGTTATAGTATAGGGGATTAATTATTTCCGGACAAGTCTAATTTTAACTATGACGAAGATTGGTTACTGGATACAAGCCTGCTTGTGCCAGTGAACCGTCTTGGTGTCGGTCCATGTGACGATGAATGACTCGGTAACGAGTCTCAATCCCCCTCCTTTGCTTTTCTGGGGAGGGATTTGTTTTCTATATAGTTATGATAGTAGACTTTTTGCGAAACCAGACTGTTGTCCTGGGGGCTAGTTCAAGAATGACAACGGTCGGACGTGAGTTGGTATACAAGAGGTCTATTGTTTTTTACGGAGACTCTTCTATACTCAAGAAGTGATACACTTTTTCGGAGAAAAACATGTGTAGTATTCTTTGCGGGAAAGAAGATCGTTTTCATACTGAAGATTGTTCTTTTTATCACAATCCAGACTTACTGCATTCCAAAGAATGCTGGGTTCAGCTCTCTCTTTTTACGGAAAGAGAGTTAATAAACAGCCTTAGAGCTGGGCATGCTTATCCAAACATATCTAGCATTAGTGAGATGGACTACCTATTCTTGCTGTGCAAGTAAACAAAAAGGATGGATCGTCACCATCCTTTTTCTGTTTATTTTTTCTCTGTTATTTCTTGCACAATGCGAGTGAGTAGTTCTGTTACGTTTACTTGTCCAATTTGTCCATGGTCGCGAGACTCGAGAGTTACTTTGCCAGCCTCAATATCTTTATCGCCGATGACAAGCCAGTAAGGAGTCTTCATTTCTTTTGCTTTTCGTACTTTTTTGCCTAACCCTCCACCGTCATCGAGAAGTTCTACACGGAGTCCAGCTTCATGCAAACTATTCGCAATATTATTAGCGTACTCATTGTGCTTATCCGCAATCGGAATGACAGAGACTTGCATAGGCGCTAGCCAAAGTGGAAAGTTACCAGCAGTATGTTCTATATAAATGGAGAGGAATCGTTCGAGTGATCCTGCTATAGCACAGTGAATCATAACTATACCTTCACGCTTTCCTTCTTCGTTGACACATTCGAGTTCAAAGTTTGAAGGTTGTACAAAGTCTACCTGTATGGTGCCAACTTGTAGCACTCTTCCGAGAGAATCCTTTGCCATGAAATCTACTTTTGGTCCATAAAAAGCAGCTTCTCCTTCACCATCAACCCAGTTGTGTGGAGATTTTTTCTCAATGAGATTTTTGATAGCTGTTTCTGCTTTATGCCAAAATGTATCTGCTCCTTTAAATTTTGGATCTGTATCTCTTCGAGAAAATCGAGGAATCAATTCTGAAAAACCAAAAGTAGTATAAAAGGTTTGAATAAGATTCCAAATGTTTTCTATCTCTGTTTCTAATTGTGATTCACGACAGAAAACATGAGCATCGTCTTGAGTGATAGAAAGCACACGTGAAAGTCCTGATAGTTCACCAGACTGTTCATCTCTATATACCATAGTTGTCTCGCTGTAGCGAATAGGGAGTTCTTTATAAGAACGAAGTTCACTTGCGTAAATCTGGGTATGATGAGGGCAGTTCATCGGCTTCATGCAATAGGTTCGCCCATCACGAGTTTCTATTTTGAAAAGATCTTCAGCATACTTCTCCCAGTGTCCACTTTTGATATAGAGATCTTTTTTAGTGATATGAGGAATAGCAACAGGCTGATACTTATACTCTGCGCGAAGCGATTGCACATATTCATCAATTTTTTGCCTTAAAATAGTTCCGCGCGGTGTCCATAGTGGCAATCCTGGTCCAACAAGGTCTGAGAAGGTAAAGAGCTTAAGCTCTTTCCCGAGTACTCGATGATCTCTTTTCTTTGCTTCCTCTATTTGAGTCTTATAAGCTTCGAGAGCTTCTTTATTTTCAAAAGCGAGCCCATAAATACGAGTCAGCATTTCGCGCTTCTCGTCGCCACGCCAGTAAGCACCGGCAAGTTTGTCGAGAGAAAAGCATTCTGGGTCGATGTTACTGGTATTTTCTACATGAGGACCCTCACAAAGATCGAAGAAATCATCACCGGTACGATAGATAGTTATTTCGGAGTCAGTATTCGCGATACCTCGTATCAGTTCAATTTTAAAAGGGTTTTCAGAAAAAAGACCGAGAGCTTCTCCTGCACTGATAGTTTCTTGCATGAAAGGAAGTCCGAGAGCAATGATTTCCTTCATAGTCTTTTCTATCTTTGGAAAGTCTTCTGGAGTTATTTTTGGTCCACCAGTAAAATCTATGTCATAGTAAAAGCCATTCTCGATAACAGGACCGATGGTTGGTCTAGAGTGAGGAAAATGATGCTTTATAGCCATAAGTAGTACATGCGCAAGTGAATGTCTAACACGAAAGAGTTTTTGTTTATCCATATCATTATATTCTAGCAAAAAAGGAAAGAGAATGAAATAAGAAGCACAGTTTTTTGTAGTAGTGAATGAGGGTTATCCTTCAAAAACTATTGACAAAATTAACAATTTTTGTACTATAAATGGTATACTAACTAAATATGAACACAACAATGATTATCCTTATCGTAGCAGGTGCTGTTATTTTTATAGGGGTTATCCTGTATAACTCACTCGTTACTAAGAGAAACAGAGTGAAAGAAGCGTGGGCTGACATTGAAGTGCAACTCAAAAGGCGCTATGATTTGATACCAAATCTCGTTGAAACAGTTAAAGGTTCTTCAAACTTCGAAAGCTCAACTCTAGAGAAAGTTGTTTCAGCTCGCGCAAAAGCAATGCAAGGAGGGAGTCATGAAGATATGGCACAAGCTGAGAATATGCTTACAGGAACGCTCAAGTCTATTTTCGCTCTCGCAGAAAGTTATCCAGATCTTAAATCAAATCAAAATTATCTTTCGTTACAGAGTGAGCTTTCAGATACTGAAAATAAAATACAAGCAGCCCGCAGATTTTTTAATGGTAATGTTATGGAATACAACAACGCCCTTCAGACGGTCCCAACTAATTTTATGGGTACTGTGTTTGGTTTTACTGCAGAGACATTCTTTGAGCTTGATAATGAAGAAGCAAAAGATCCAGTAAAAGTTTCTTTCTAAGTCTCACGTCTCCCTATTCGAGAATATTTCCCCTTTACTATGTCTACACTCTATACACAAGAAGCAAGTAATGTTAGGAAAACCTGGTTTCTCATGACTGGTTTCTTCTTGCTCATCATTGCTATTGGTTTCGGTCTTTCCTATTTTTATGGTAATCCAAACATTCTCTACGGTGCTTTTGCTTTTAGCCTTCTTCTTAATATTGGCTCGTACTGGTTCTCTGACAAGCTCGTTCTCTCGATGGCGCATGCGACACCGATTGAAAATAAAACTCAATATCCAGAACTCTGGAACAGTGTCGAAAATCTTTGCATAACAGCAGGTCTTCCTATGCCAAGACTTTATGTCATCGATGATCCTGCTCCAAATGCTTTTGCAACAGGTCGTGATAAAAATCATGCTGTTGTTGCAGTGACGACAGGTCTTCTGCCTCTTCTTAATAAATCAGAGCTCGAAGGAGTGCTCGCTCATGAGCTTTCTCACATAGGGAATAGGGACATGCTCGTGCAAACGGTGGTGGTTGTGTTCGCTGGAATCATTTCTGTAGTAGCAAATCTCGCCCTCCATCTTTCCTATGGAGGGGGTGAAAGGAAAAATCCACTTGCATATGTCGGACTTTTTATTGGACTCATTCTAGCTCCACTTGCTGCAACAATTATCAAACTTGCAATTTCAAGACAGAGAGAATTTTTGGCAGACGCAAGTGGTGCCCTTCTCACAAGGTATCCAGAAGGACTCGCTTCTGCACTTGAGAAGATTAGTGGCTTTCATCAGCCGATGAAAGTACAAAATAATACCATTGCTCATCTTTTTATTTCTGATCCAACAGGGGGGAATAGTCTTGGTACTGATGGAGAAGAGCAGAAGACTCCATGGCTCACCAAGATATTTATGACGCACCCTCCAGTGCAAGAAAGAGTTGCAGCACTTCTTTCGAAAAAGCAATCAGAGTAAGTCAATGAAAACGAACTTCCTTTTAGGAAGTTCGTTTTCATTGTATAATCGGTAAGCTTGCAAAAGTGGGGAGTCGTCGCAAGCGTCTTAGGGTACCACTTTGCTCCCGATTTTTTAAAGTGTATTCACTTTGTTAAAATCGCAGTCCAGAGAGTTTTATTTTCCCTTGTGCGGAGGTGTCGCATAGTGGTCTAGTGCACTACCTTGGAAAGGTAGCAACGGTTTACGCCGTTCGAGAGTTCAAATCTCTCCGCCTCCGCACAGGGGGAAATAAAATGATCTGAGAAGTGGTAATGGTGTCTACACCTCTCGGCATGATGTGCAGTCTAACAAGATTACCCTAAGGATTCATAGTCTGTTCGAGAGTTCAAATCTCTTCACCTCTGCCAAAAAAAATTATCGGAGCGACCCACCAATTTACTTAGGTAGTCTATGTAACCTAGAAGTACACTCATAAACAATATGGATTTAACAATACCTTTAGAAAAAATTACTTTAAATATACGAGTTGCTATTCTCATTAAAAACGAAGGTGGTTTTGTTTTGGAAAAAAGTAAAGGAGGATATTATTTCCCAGTCGGTGGTCGTGTTAAAGCTGGAGAAACCTCAGAAGAGGCTGCAAGGCGGGAGATTTTTGAAGAGCTTGGTATTTCCGTTGGTGGTCTTAGGTTGACAGGTATTGTTGAGCTGTTTTTTGGAGGTGAAGACAATCGCGTTCAGGAGATTTGTTTCGTTTATTCTGTTTCAGATGTGAATGATTTAAAACTTGCTGAGGAATTTGGTGTGTATACTCTTTCTCAAATTGAATCACTTGATTTCAGACCACAAATTATAAAAGAAATATTGAAATCTACTAATGATGATATTCTTCATCTAATAATGAAAGAATGATCTAATTATTAAAGAATTAATCGACCCGCGCTAACCTACTTTCCAACCAGAAATCATGATAGTATACTCTTATAGTGCTTGAAAGTCTGGGTATTTAACTTACCGTTTCCGCCGAAATGTAAAAGTATCAGAGTGATCAACATTTTTAACTACAAAACTATTTAAAATTTAATATGAAATTTAATATAAAAATTATCTTGACAAGTATAATTGCAGGGATCATCATATTTATCGTTGGTTCATTAGGTTTCTTCACGTTAGTTAATACGGACTACTTAGGAATTCCTTTTCAGTTTGTGACAGGTGATTGCGGGGGATGGTTAACTTGTGATGCTACTCCGATTTTTCATTGGGGGAATGCTATTGCTGATGTAATTTTCTGGTCAACAATCTTTTACTTTTTAATCAAAATAATGCGTTCAAAAGGTAAGAAATATTAAGTGTCGCAAAAATAAACTCTATACAGTAAGCACATAAAATAATGAAAAAACTAATGCTACTACTGTTCCCTGTGTTCTTGATTGCTGCGCTCTCTTTTATTTTTACTACCCCAATACCAGCTAAACTTAAAAGTTTTATCGGTCTATCTGATTCACGTGCTACTGAAAAAAGTTCGATGAGTAATGATGTAGCTAAGAATGTAAATGTTGATGAGAGAGTGAAGAAAGAAATACGTGTTTGTAAATCATTTGAAAAAGATAGAGCGAGTTATTATCTCGATGAGAAAAATGTTTATGTTGAGGATAAAGTTTTAGACGGAGCAGACCCTAAAACATTTATCTTTCTAGCAAATTATGAGCATGATATAGGGTCAATATCCTATGCAAAGGATAAGAGTAATGTTTATTTCAACTGTGGTGAAGTATATGCCTAGTAAAGGCAATAAGGGTGACAGTCCTACATTTGTGTATTTAGGTGAAGGGTATGCAAAAGATAAAAATATGGTTTGGTTTGAGACAAGGCCTCTTGACGAGACCAGTAAAGAAAAAGTAAATGTTGACGTAGCTTCTTTTGTAGTTGATAAAAACGGTTTTGCACATGATAAGAATTATACATGGGAGTATGGTTATGTGGTTCCAAAAGGAAAAAACAACGCTTGGCTTAATGGTGAACTTGTAAAGTAATTTATTCCGTAAAAATACTCCGTGACATAAGCCAGAGAGATGTAGCAAGTTTGTGTGTGCTGTACTCCACACACAACAAACACCGAAGGTTGTTTGTACGATACAGTGCTTGCGTTGTACCGTGTACCTTGTGGCGTAAGCCCAGGGAGGTTGATTTCATGAACAAATAATAGTGAGTTGATAAAGTATAAAAAGGGAGCAATCCCCGCCGTTTTATAATGTTTCTTCAAAACGGAGGGGATTTGTGCGCGCATAGGGAGGGCTGGGCAGGCACAATCCACTATGGTTAAAAACCAGTAGAGACAGTTTTTGTTTCTTCTAAAAAACCAAACAGCACTACGGAGAGTTTGGTTTTCGACTCTTCCTTCTGTATACTTCATACATGAAGATTTTTTCTACGAAAAATACGCTTATCATCAGTGCTATAGCTTTATTTATAACCCTGGTAGCTAGTTTCTATCTTGGCAAGTACACCGAAACAGAAAAACTAGCTGAAGTGCTCGGTAATTTTCGCTCTATCCGCGAAAAACGAGGTGGAAGTTACTATACATCCCCACTACTTGGTGTTCATACACCAGAGTCCAGTAATGGTGTATTGAAAGATCTCAGAAAAGGGGCCGAAGCTATTGCAAGTTACTACAAAGAAGAGGGGTCACTTACTGAGTATAGTTTTTTCTATCAAGACCTCAATTCGTCATTATGGTTTAATATAGATGGTGACAACTCGTATCTCCCTGCAAGTTTAGCTAAACTCCCAGTCGCTCTGATTATTGAAAGAAAAATAGAAGAAGGTTCTCTTTCTGAAGATAAAAAACTTTTTTATTCAAAAGAGATGGAGCTAAAGAAAAAGCAGAACACTACGGCACTTCCCTCTATCCTTGAATCAGGACGAGAGTATTCTGTGAAGGATCTTTTAGTTGCAATGATTAGTAACTCTGATAATGTCGCCAAAGATTTACTTTCAACACTTTTTGATCAAAAAAGTATTGAGGACTTGTATGAGGTGGTTGGGTTTGATTTACCATTTTATGGGAAAGAAATTTCTCCTAATCAGTATGCTTTCTTTTTTAAAATACTCTATAACTCTAGCTATTTAAGCAGAACTCATTCAGAGTTTCTTTTATCATTACTCGCTGATTCTACTTACAAAGAGGCTCTTGTTAAAGAACTACCTAAGAATGTTAAAGTTGCCCATAAATATGGACTCTATAATTTAACAAAACTTAATCCAAGTAAACCAGAGCTTGAGCTTCATGATTGCGGTATTGTCTATCATTTAGAGCATCCGTATATTATTTGTGTGATGACTCGCGGTAAAGACGAAGCTGGTTTGTCACAGTTCATTGCTGATATTTCAAAGTATGTGTACAGTGCTGTCGATGCTCCGACTTCATAAGAAGTATGCAGAAAGTCATACTCCTTGATAATATACGAAGTGTCTTAAATGTTGGGTCAATTTTTCGTACAGCAAATGGTCTTGGAGTACAAAAAATAATTCTTTGTGGTATCACTCCGACACCCCTTGATAAAAAAGGAGAAAAACGCAAAGACTTTGCAAAAGTTGCGCTTGGCAGTGAAGAAGGGATTGCTTGGGAATATAAGATAGACGCACTTGAGACAGTTAAAGAGTACTTAGCTCTTGGTTTTCGTGTTATTTCACTTGAGCAAGATGAAAGGTCTGTGGATTATAAAGAAGTGAGTACGAATGTCGATACTGTCTTTGTCGTTGGTAGTGAGGTGGATGGAGTGCAAAAAGAGATACTTACAGTTTCTGATACTGTCGTCGAAGTACCAATGCTTGGACTTAAAGAGTCTCTCAATGTGACTATCGCCTTTGGTATTGTAGGCTACAAACTCTTTGATACAACTGGGTAAAAGATATAAAAGGCTTCTTAAAAAGAGAGTTTGCGAAAAAAGAAAAAATATCGTATAATAGTACCACTATGTCAAAAGTTCAAGACCACCTCATACTCATTAGAAACAAAGAAAGTAAAGAGGTATATCATACTACCAAGAATAAGAAGCAAGTTACTAGAAAGCTCGAACTCAAGAAGTATTCAAAAAAGCTAAGGAAGCATGTTACTTTTAAAGAAGCTAAAAAGTAAAACCTGTAAAATTATTTTCTCTCCATTGTCGCTACGAAATTTTTATAGCTCATCGTACAAGTAAGTACGCTTCGTTATAAAAATTTCTAAGCTTCGCGGATAGAAAACAATTTTCAAAGTTTTATGACTAAGCGTAAATCTAAGCAAAAAATCACTATCCAAAATAGTGATTTTTTGTTATAGTGATTGGGCGCTCGCGCATAACTAAAGCAGGAATGTGTAGAATAGGATAGAGGTTTGGAAGCAAATCGTATTCGTGAGTAATTTTTTGAAGTGATTGAGTAATGATGTATCTTTGCGCTCGGAAATGACCAAGAGGGTTGTAAAGTCACTGTGGAGCCAAAAAAGTCACTGTGGAGCCAAAATTGATACACCTCTTTCGTGTTTCGGATGTGAACACTCCCCGTTTGGGCCTATAGTTTAGTGGCAGAACAACAGTCTCCAAAACTGTTGGTCGAGGTTCGATTCCTCGTGGGCCCGC
>JAYTSG010000045.1:0-3840 GCA_043745785.1 bacterium
AGACGCTAGTTAAATAGTGAGAAAGTGTTGTCAAACATTTTCTTGACAGCCCTTTTGTGTTTACAGAAAGAGAGCCTTATTTCTCTTATCTTTATGGAATGTAATAGCAAACCGATGAGCTTCATTATTGGCAAGAAGTATATCCTTTTTATGGTTATGCACATGTACTTTATTGCCGAGTATGTCTTTTGGTTTATGATGTTTGTCTTTTACCACAGAAACCACCGGAATAAGCATTCCAAGCTCAGTAACAATTTTTTCAGCAAGGGTGCGATGTACTTCTCCTCCATCAACAACGATCAAACTTGGAAGTCTCCATTCATCATGAGTAAACCGTCTTTTAAGAATGAGACGAAGCCCACCATAATCATCATTAACACCTTCTTCAAGAAGAAACTTTCTATAAGAAGTTTTGTCTTTTTCTCCTCCTTCTATAACGGTCATAACACCAACTCTACTTGTTCCTGATAGGTGAGCAATATCAAAAGCCTCAATACGGAATCTCTCCCCTTTGTATCTATTTACAAGTTCGTCTTTAATGAGACTCGTGTCTTTTATATGGTCGATAGCAAAAAGACTATTTCTAAGTGAAGCAGCTTTTTCAAATTCATGTCTTTTAGCTGCCGCATCCATGTCTTTTTGAAGGGTACGTTTGATGCTTTCTTTTTCACCTCCAAAAAAACTTTCAATGTTCTTGATTGTCTTTTTGTATTCAATGCTTGTTATCTGTCCGTGACACATTCCAGGGCAAAGTCTAATCTGAGCATTAAAGCAAGGTTTAGCACTCATATCCCCAAGTACACAAGTATCTCGATAGGGAAATATCTTCCTCATGATTTTAAGAGCATCTTTAAGTGATGAAGAAGAAGTAAACGGACCATGGACACTTCTCACCTCTTTTTTGGAAAAGCTTTTTTCAAGATCTCGAGAGCGCACCATCAAAACTCTCGGGAAGTCTTCTTTAGTAATAACTACCGAATAGAAGCTTTTATTATCTTTTTCTTTACTGTTAAAGACGGGTTGATGTTTCTTGATAAGTACACTTTCAAGAAGAAGTGCCTCGAGGACACTGTCAGTCTTTTCATACGTCACTGTTTTAGCAGCGAGTACCATATTGACGAGCTTGAGACCCCTTGTTTCTATGAGGTCATCTGAAAAATAACTTCTCACTCTATCGACAAGAGAGGTTGCTTTTCCGATATACAAAATACTTCCTTCCTCATCACGAAAGAAATAGACCCCTGGCTGTTCTGGTAATCCACATGCATCAAGGTCTTGCCTTTTCATGGCTTGTATTGTATAGTAAATACTTCCTTCCTGCAATTTCTAAAGTTGTTTCGAGTGAAGCGACATTGCAAGGTTGAGAAAAAAGAGGAGAAGTCATGCTAAATTGGCTGACGGAAAAAGGAAAGGAGATACTCACGAGGGGGGTAGCAAGACTACTTCCCAAAATCGAAGAAGAGCAAGATGCTCCTCCAAGAGATTGCCTCTACAGTGGGTACTACCTAGGAGGTGAAGCGACCGTACTGCTCTGTGGTACTGATACCCGAAGCGACTACCTAAAATAACCCTGAGGAGTGAGAGCTAATGAAAAGAACCTTAAGTGAGGAAGCTCAACAAGTAGAAAGACAACGGCTAAATCTGCCCAAACACTTCTGCACGGCTGCAGTCTGTGCGCACGCAGCTTCCCCGCTTCCAAGCAAAAGTCTTCCTTCGTCTCCTACAAAGGATTACTTGGGAACAGTTGGAGAGACCGAAACTGTTTGGAAAATAGAAATGAGGGGGGAAAGTATCATCATTTCTGATGGCGGAACAAGTCATATGACACATGAATTTCTGGTGTCGAAAGAAGAACTCATCAGAGCTTCGAAGAAGGAGAAGTCTCTTGTAGCCCTGACACTTCAGGGTGGGCGTAAGGTAACTGTCTGTGTGAGAGATGTAAGAATTTTTCTCGCACGCACTCTACAACGTCGCTAAGCGCACCAGTGCGCAAAAAAGACCCGCCCACAAGGCTAGGGTCTTTCTTACATATTGACCGACTTTTATTTTTTGACTAAAAGAGAGCGTCTCTACTTTTCTTGGCGCACTTATTTCTCTTTTTATTTTTCTTTCTCCCTTTCCCCATGCCTCTTCAAAACTTTTTTTAAATAAAATCCTGTATGAGACTTTTCATTACTTGCTACTTGCTCTGGAGTGCCACTTGCTACGAGCTTGCCGCCGCCAACTCCACCTTCAGGCCCAATATCAAGAACATAATCACAACACTTTATAATGTCTAAGTTGTGTTCAATGAGCACTACCGTATTACCTTTATCAACGAGTTTGTTGAGTATAGCCATAAGTCTTGCAATGTCTTCGTAGTGTAAACCGATAGATGGTTCATCCAGAAGATAGATAGTTTTCTCAACGTGCGGCCTGTAAAGCTCACTTGAGATCTTCACACGCTGAGCCTCACCACCTGAGAGAGTCGTCGCACTTTGACCAAGCTCGAGATAATCAAGTCCAACATCAGAAAGAGTCTTGAGTCTATCGTGTACAGCAGGAATGTCTTGGAAAAAGACGATAGCTTCCTCAACAGTCATACGAAGGACATCATAAATACTCTTTCCTTTAAACTTGACATCGAGAGTCTCTTTCATAAATCTCTTACTATTACAGACATCGCACTCGACATAGACTGTCGGAAGAAAATGCATTTCTACGGCGATTTGACCATTTCCCTGGCATGCCTCACAACGTCCACCTTTTACGTTAAAAGAAAAACGAGAGGGTTTCCAGCCACGGATTCTCGCCTCTTCACTGGTGGCAAAGAGGTCTCGTATGTGAGTCCATGCTCCCGTGTAGGTCGCTGGGTTACTACGTGGTGTACGACCTATCGCTGACTGATCGATGAGCACAACACGGGACAGATATTCTGAACCAGTAAAAGAAGCAGCATTGTGAGTTGATGCTGATCTATGTCTCCGTTCAAGACGTGCAAGGAGATTTCTGTAAACAATTTCGTAGAGAAAAGTACTTTTCCCTGACCCTGACACCCCAGTAATGACCGACATTCTGCCGAGTGGAATCGTCGCGTTCATGTTCTGTATATTAAAAGCATGCCCACCAGTTACTTTGAGTGATCCTTTATCCTGATCGCGACGTCTGTCAGGCAGTGGTATCTCTTTTTCTCCCCGCAGATAGGCAAGCGTGACACTACCGGACTTATTCCTCGGCGCAGTAAGTAGCTCATCGAGATACCCAGAGACAACTACCTCACCTCCATGAACTCCAGCAAGTGGCCCAATATCGACGATATAGTCAGAAGCAAAGATAGTATCTTCATCATGTTCAACAATAATAATAGTATTCCCAATGTCACGAAGATGAAGAAGTGTCTTAATAAGTCTGTCATTATCTTTCTGATGAAGACCGATCGTCGGTTCATCGAGCACATAGAGCGCTCCTACAAGCTGTGAGCCAAGCTGACTTGCAAGCCTAATACGTTGCGCCTCACCACCTGAAAGAGTGTCTGCTTTTCTATTGAGCGAGAGATAGTCGAGTCCGACATTTAACATAAACTCAAGTCTTGACTCAATTTCATTTATGACGACATTTGCGATTTCTTTTTCTTTTGGAGAAAGTGGAAGCTTCTCAAAATACTCTTTAGCATCTTTGATTGAAAGTGCTGTTATGTCAACAATGTTTATTTTAGCTTCGTCGTCTAAGTACACAGAAAGAGCTTCTTTCCTGAGGCGCTTCCCTCCACAATCGTCACATGGATCAAGTCCGCCTACATATTTAGTACCAAGACCATTACAAGTAGCACAAGCACCGTATGGCGAATTAAAAGAAAAAAGT
>JAYTSG010000046.1:0-3842 GCA_043745785.1 bacterium
AATGAACGTGCTGTACAAAACTTGAAAGATAAACTTTCTCGTCAAGGCGCTCATCTCATTCACTATAAAACATCCGACATACACTCTTCTGGTCATGCTAACCATGATGAACTAGTCTGGATACATAAGAGAATACATCCAAAGTTTTTTATGCCAGTACATGGCTACCATTATATGCTTCGCGTGCATGCTGATATCGAAAGAAAACTCGGTATGCCAGAAGAGAATATGGTGATTCCAGATAACGGTATGATTTTTGAAATCCAAGAAGGAGGGACAAAATTTGTCGCTCTCAAGGAAATGGCGCCTCATGAACTCATTGTCGTCGACGGTATGACTATTGGCAAGATACAGGATGTCGTTATGCGTGACAGACAAGCTCTTTCTGAAGACGGCATGTTCGTGGTCATTGGCGTCATCGATAGTAAAACTCGTACACTGAAAAAGTCTCCTGATCTCATTTCTCGTGGTTTCGTCTACCTCAAGGAATCTCAAGACCTTCTTTATCAGGCTCGTGCACTCACTAAGCGTGTCATAGACGACGCTCTTGCGAAAAATGAAATAGTCAATCTCGACGAAATGAAACAAGACATCACCGAAGTGACCACTAAGTTCCTTCTCCAAAAAACAGCAAAGCGTCCTGTTATTATCCCTGTTCTGATTACCGTCTAAGCTGTTATACTAAGGCTCATATGGAGATAATACGAACTCATAGAGCACTTTTTGCGACTCTGATCCTCACGGTACTCTATGCACTACATTATGGCATTCCGCTGTACGCCACTTCATCGTATCTTATTGCTTCTGGTATCAGTTCTGCAGGTGTGAGCTTTCTTTATGGATTTGCAGCACTGCTTACTCTCTTCTTTTCAAATCATATTGCAAAGTATGTACAGAGATATCACACCTACACGTTTACCTTTAGTGTTGTGTTCGTTGAAATGGTGACTACCATTGCTTTCGCAATGACAAAAAATAATTATCTCTTGATACTTTTTTTTCTTGTTCATTTTATTCTTTGCTCAACACTACTTGTATTGCTCAATATTTTTGTCGAGTCATTTACCCCTATCAAACAAACAGGTTTAGTACGAGGTCTCTTTCTAACACTTCTTAATATTGGCATGTTGTTGTCGCCACTTATTGGCGGACTACTCATTACTGGTAAAGAATCAGACTACACCTCACTTTACATAGTATCGTCACTAGTTCTTATTCCTTACTTCTTTTTCTTGCATCATTATTTAAAAGAAGTAAAAGAACCACATTATGTAAGTCATAGTCTGATTCAGGCATTTCGAAAAATTAAAGAGAGTAAAGATTTAAGAACTGCTGTTACAGCACAGTTTGCTCTCCATTCATTCTATGCAATCATGGTTATCTATACGCCTATTTATGTCACGCAAATGCTTCATATACCACTTGCGCTGTATCTCACTACCATTGCACCTATCGCTCTCATACCACTTGTAATACTTCCTTACGAGCTTGGTTATCTCGCAGATGCTAAATATGGTGAAAAAGAATTCATGTTTGTTGGTCTTACTATCATCGCTCTTTGTGCATTTGCTCTTGGTATAATGAAGACCCCTTCCTTTTTACTCGTGCTTGTTACACTCTTTATTTCAAGAGTCGGCGCATCATTAGTAGAAACAATGGCGTATACTTACTACTACAAAAAAATAGCAAAGCATGATCCCGCCATGAGTAATTTCTTTACCAATATCACTTCTCTTTCAACTTTCGTCGTACCAACCTTTCTCTTTTGTATCTCACCACTATTACTCACTTTCCCTGGCCTTATCTATTTACTGCTCGGAGCTGGTATACTCTCTACATTGCACTCCGTAGCTGTGATGCGTGATACTAAATAACCTACTATGAAAAGACATATCGTTTTTACTGATAAAGAAATAAGACTTAACAAATATTTAGGCCTCACTGGTATTTGTTCGAGACGTGAAGCAGATACTCTGATGGAAGCAAAAAAGATTGCCGTTAACGGTAGACATGTATCCCCTGGTATCAAGGTGGTAAACGGTGATGCTCTTACCATCATGGAAGACGAAGCACTCTGTCTTTATTTTCTTTACTACAAACCTCGTGGCGAAATAGTTATGCAGAAAGTTGAAAAAGATATTACCCTCGACCCTGTCGGTAGACTCGACAAAGAGAGCGAAGGTCTGATTCTTTACACCAATGACTTCCGCGTCACTGAGTCTCTTCTTCATCCGAAGCATGCTCATGCAAAAGAGTACACCGTCACTGTGCGAGAAAAACCGACACCTCGAGTAGAAAGACTTCTTCTTTCAGGTATCAAAACACAAGAAGCAGAATATGCTCCTGCGAAAAAGGTAGTTATTATTCCAGACACACACAAAATTATTATTACTCTGACGGAAGGTAAAAAACATGAGGTGAGAAGAATGCTAAACGCTCTGTATCTCACTATAGATAAACTTGTCCGCACTAAACTTCTTTTCTTTACGACACTCAATATGAAAGAAGGTATTATGAGGGAACTTACTAAATTAGAAAAAGCAAAATTGTTACAGGAATTATCGCTCAAGGAACAATCTCATATCCTGTAAGATTTTTAAGAATAAAGCCTTCAGACATAAGAGAAGATAATACATCATGACTTCGTTTGTCGCTTGTATCTATTCTTTCTTTATTAGTGATTTGATACAGTAGCTTAGCACGAAGTTCACGAGATGAACCTTTAAAAAGTTTCTGTTTTGTAGATGTCTTACAGAGGAAAGCTTTACTTTTTTTAAGCTCTGAGCCATAGTCCATCATAGCTTCGTAAAATAACCTCGGACTAAAAGCGCTTTCTGTATATAAAAGAGTAACGAGCTCTTGATAGTTTTCTGTCACCAAACATTTAGCAGATTCTTCCTTATGACAAAAATGAAAGCACAGTACTGCTTTGATATTGGTCTCTTGTATCGGAAAAAACTGATTATATGCAAAAGCCATTATGGCACCACTCGTATAATCACCAATGCCAGGAAGAGCAAGTAACTCCTCTCTCTTCCTAGGCACTTCTACTACTTGGAGAGAAATAGCTTTTAAACTTTTAATGCGTCTCATATAACCAAGCCCTTTCCATGCTAAGAGTAGTTCTGAAAAAGTGGCCATACGGAGTGCAAATAGATTCGGATAGCTTTTTAAAAAATCTTCATACTTTTCTATAACTCGACTCACCTGAGTTTGTTGTAACATCAGCTCAGACACGAGCACTCTATAGCTTGTCTGCTTTTTTCTCCAAGGAAAGTCTCTTCTTTTTTCTACAGCAAAAGGAAGTAGCTGTCTGACTGCTTCTTTTCTTTTATTATTTTGAGTTTCATCTTTCTTTATATCCTTTTTCATACTCTACTCTTTTTATCGGAAATAATGAGTAAGCAATCTTACTGTTCTACTATAATTTTCAGGATACACAGCGAAATGGTGTTAGATAAGTCTTTACATGCATCAAACCTTAACCTCAATTACTTTTGAAAGAAGTTTATTATTTTTTTATCTAGAACGACATAGACATTACTGATCTATCTCACACAAGAAAGTCTACTTTTTTTCTTGTGAATAATTATACACTTGAAGTATATCACGATTGGCTATACACTCATGATATCCAGTTACTTTGATGATGACTTTACTGTTACTATCAAAGTGACTGTGAGAGCTTCAAAAAAGCTAAGGCCAAGGCTAAAGAAGTTCGCTTCCTAAGCCACGCCTTAAACAGAGACGTCACTCTTTGCCGATTATTTCCTTCGACAAGAGATAATTTAAAGAGCGATTAAGAAAACCGCCAACTTACCAGAGGGGCGGTTTTCTGTTTT
>JAYTSG010000047.1:0-5751 GCA_043745785.1 bacterium
CAGGGAGTTAAAGACAATGTGAACAACCTCACACTCTGGTAGACAGAAGGTCATGTATCAGGTCATACCCTGCAGTCTCTGCTGCAGGGTTTTTGATTACTCTTGAGTAGTCAAACTTTTATAGCTATCTAAATATTTTTTAGGGCGAAGGTGATAAGCCTTCATATTTCTTTTTTTTCTCAAGAAATAAGTTTTGTATAGTCGCTCATTTTTATTTAAAAAAGAAGACATTCTTTCGTCTGCTATACTAAAATGATGAATTACTTTCAAGTGCCCACTAAGAAAAATATCCTTTTTTCTCTTCTTGGTTTTGTGTTTGGCACTATTGTTGGCATAAATGTCATTTCTTCTCTTGTTCCTGACGCGCGTCAGTGGACTAAGTTATACAAAGATCAAAAAAATCTTGTGAGTGATCTGCGGAATGGTAAACAGGCTATAACGAACGATATGTGGCTTGAAAATGCAAAAAGCATGAGAGCAAAGAGTGATAATGAGTTTGTGAGCGATATGATCAATAACAATGGCACTGTTATACTCATGAATAATAGGCTTCAACTTAGAATGTATCCTTCGAGTGAAGAGCTCCGTAGTTTTGGAGAAAAAGTTGCAGAAAATAGAAAAAACGAAATAGACTATCTGAAAAAAATTGACACTAGTTTGCTCTCTCGTTAACTTTTAAAAAGTGATCAGGTTGCTCTGCTTCCTAACCGTGGATGAATTTAGCGGAGTATTCTATACGTCTAAGGAATGTTTCGAAACAGCCGACTGGAGGGCAGCTATTGTTTGTATTCATTTTGTCACAAACTTTAAACTCTATTAGATCTATTCCAAAAAAACCAAGGAGTGCGTACTTCCAAAGTAAATGAAGAGGGGTAAAAAGTCTAATGATGGGGAGTGAATAATACGATGCATGTGACCCAGCAGTGCAGAACACTTTAGCTTTTTGTGTAAGCAAAGAAACAGGTCTACCATTTTCATATTTGTAAGCAAATCCAGGAGTGAAAACACTATCAAGCCAATTTTTAAGTCCAGCGGGGATATTTGACCACCAAATAGGATGTATAAAAATTATTTCTTCAGCCCAGAGTATAGTCTCTTGTGCTGTTTTAATAGTAGAAATATCTGGGTCTCCTTCGGTAAGTTTCATACCCTTTGAGAAAGAGAGAAGGTTTTCACTTGCGTAGACATTGATATTTTTTACCGTGTGCCCATTTTCCGAAACGACTTTTTGATAAGTATTTGCAATCATTTCAGTATGATTGTTTGGCTTCGGGTTTGCAGTAATAATAAGTATATTCATACTACTAAGTATAGCGTATGAAGAAGTAAATAACTGTGGATGAGTAAAGATTACATTTTTATTTTTAACTTACGGTAATTTATTCCGCAAAAATACTCCATAGCGTAAGCCAGAGAGATGTAGCGAGTTCTTGTATTGTACTCCACACACGACAAACATCGAAGATGTTTGTCCGATACAGTGCTTGCGTTGTATCGTGTACCATGCGGCGTAAGTCCAGGGAGATTCATCACAGTAGCTTTTATATATTTTAAATTGATGTTAAAAGTAATCATTGTTTTTATATCGCTAGAAAAATATCTGACTTTCTTTTTGGTGCGATTTGCCAATCGTTGACTCGTCGGAACCTAAGATTCGTTTTTACTGCTAAATTATTTTATTTACTCATAAAAAATGCTTCCATGCCTTCAGACTGAATATATGAGTATATGTAGTATGGCCCTATCTTGTAACTAAGATTGATACCTCGTGTCTTCAAACAAAGGAGTTTCATTGTTGGAACAGACTTGAATCAAAGGTATTATTAGTTCTCAGTTACCTTAGGCAATCATTATTAGAAATAGAGCATCTTTTGTGGATGTTTAAATACATTGCAAAAGAGAAAGTAAAATATGAGAATAAGAGGAGGATAAGAGTAAGTTAGTCCGACCAGAAACACCAAGTAAATCAACTTGAAAGTCCCTGTGTATATCTAATTGCTTTATAAATAGTTTCATGTTATAATTATCCAGCTATTTACCTACGATTGAGTTATAGATGAGGGGGTGTAATATAGCGATTATTATTAGGGGTAATTAATCGCAGTCTCTTTTCCCTTTCTTCACTCAACTGAAGAAAGGGAAAAGATTATTTTTGTTTATTATGTCACACAAACCAGCCCGTGCTATCAAGGTGTTTGCGAAATACAAGAAACCGCTCACCGAGTTACCGAATCTCGTCGAAAACCAACTGATTTCTTATAAGGGTCTGACAGAAAAAAGTATTGCTGGTATCTTTAAGGAGTTTTCTCCTATTAAAGATTATTCTGAAAAGAAGTTCGAGCTTGAGTTTCTTACTTTTGAAATTTCAGCTCCTAAATATGACGAAGTCTACGCTAAAGAAAATAAACTTTCTTATGAGGCACCACTTCGTGCACGTGTCAAACTCTTCAATAAAATATTAAATACTGTCAAGGAGCAAGAAATCTTCATGGCGGATTTTCCACTTATGACTGTGCATGGTACTTTTATTGTCAACGGTATCGAGCGTGTCGTCGTACCACAGCTGGTGCGTTCTTTTGGTGTCTTCTTTGATGCTGAAGAGTCAAAAGGTAAACGCTACTTTGGTGCAAAAATCATTCCTTCACGTGGCGTATGGATTGAAATCGGTACCGAGTCTGATGGATCTATGGTAGTGCGTATTGATAAGAAGAGAAAGTTCTCTGTCATTGCACTCCTTCGCGTTCTTGGTCTTGATACTGATGAAAAAATCATCAATGCTTTTGAAAATGAAGAGGCAAAGAAGCTCATGACCATGCTTACAGCTCGTGATGAAGTGAAAACTCTCCATGAATCATACATTGAAATGTACAGACGTCTTCGTGATGGAGATCTCGCTACAGCGGATAATGCTCGAGATCATATTGACTCTATACTTGGTCCTGAACGATATGATCTTTCTCCTGTTGGACGTTTCCGTTTCAATAAGCGTTTCGGTAATTCTATTGATCCAAAAGATAAAGAGTCTCAAAGAAGAACTCTTTCATCTGAAGATGTTGCTAAGATTATTACTCATATTGTTGAACTCAACAACAATCCTAAAGCTGTTGAAGACGATATAGATCACCTTGGGGCAAGAAGAGTTCGTTATGTTGGAGAAATGATGGAACTCAAAATTCGTACTGGAATGATGCAGATGAAGAGAAATATTCAGGACAAAATGTCGGTAACCGATCAGGATACGACACTTCCTATAGCTCTCGTCAATCAGCGTCCACTACAGGCTCGTATTAAAGAATTTTTTACTACCAATCAGCTTTCTCAGTTCATGAACCAAGAGAACTTGCTTGCAGAAGTAGAACATCTTCGTACACTCTCTGCGCTTGGTCCTGGTGGTCTTACCCGTGAACGTGCAGGTTTTGAAGTGCGTGACGTTCACACGAGTCACTATGGTCGTGTGTGTCCAATACATACTCCAGAAGGTCCGAACATTGGCCTTATACTCCGTCTCTCAAACTATGCTCGTATCAATGAATTTGGTATTATCGAAACACCATATGTTCGCATAAAAGGAGGAAAAATAACCAAAGAAATCGTCTATATGAATGCTCTTGAAGAAGAGAGACATATTATTGCTCATGCGGGTGTTGATTATGACAAGGAGGGTAATTTGATGGGAGATAAAATTGAAGCGAGAAAAGTTGGTCAGCCAGCTCTCGTTGAAAGAGATGAAGTTGAGTTTATCGACGTAGCAACTAATCAAGCATTTTCTGTTGCGACTTCGATGATTCCTTTCCTACAAAATGATGACTCATCAAGAGCTCTCATGGGAAGTAATATGCAAAAACAAGCAGTGCCACTAATGATTCCTGAGGCACCACTGGTTGCAACTGGTATGGAGCATCAAGCAGCTCGCCATATTGGACGCCTCGTTATCTCTGATATCGATGGAGAAATTTCCTATGTCGACGCAAATAAAATTGTCGTTAAAGAAGGGAAGAAAGAGCAAGAATATCCACTCATTTCTTTTGCTCGTACGAATGCTTTTAATGTATTTCATCAGAGACCAATTGTTGACATGGGGCAGAAAGTAAAGAAAGGAGATGTACTTGCGGATGCGGCTACATCGGATAATGGACAGATTGCTCTCGGTCACAACGTCCTCGTAGGATTCATGAGTTGGAATGGTGCAAACTATGAAGACGCTATCATTCTTTCAGAAAGACTTGTTAAAGAAAGTAAGTTTAGCTCTATACATATTGAGGAATTTGTTTGTAATGTTCGTGATACCAAGCTTGGTCCCGAAGTGACTACTCATGATATCCCTAACGTCGGTGAAGGAAAACTCAAAAATCTCGATGAAGAAGGTATTGTTAGAGTCGGAGCAGAGCTTCGACCAGGAGACATACTTGTTGGAAAGATTACTCCAAAAGGTGAGACTGAACTTACTCCAGAAGAGAGACTCCTTCGTTCAATTTTTGGAGAAAAAGTTCGCGATGTAAAAGACTCATCACTGCGTGTTGATCATGGAAAGCGAGGAAGAGTTATTGGTGTTAAAATCTTTACTCGTGAACGTGGTGATAATCTCGAAAGTGGTATTATCAAGCGTATTCATATCGAAGTTGCTCAGGTGAGAAATATTTCTGTTGGTGATAAACTTGCTGGTCGCCACGGTAACAAAGGTGTTATCTCGACTATTCTTCCTGTCGAAGAAATGCCATACATGGCAGACGGTACTCCAGTTGATATACTTCTTACACCGCTCGGTGTTCCGTCTCGTATGAACCTTGGACAGATTCTTGAAATGCATCTTGGACTCGCAGCTCACACACTTGGTTATCAAGCAGTTGTTCCACCGTTCCAAGGAGCAACAGAAGCAGAAATTAAAGAAGAACTCAAGAAAGCAGGACACAGTGAAGCTGGAACAGTGCAGCTCTATGATGGACGCACAGGAGATAGATTTGAAAAAGAAACTGCTATTGGATATATGTACATCATGAAGCTTCACCATATGGTAGAAGACAAGATTCACATGAGATCCATCGGCCCGTACTCACTGATTACTCAGCAACCACTCGGAGGTAAAGCTCAAGGAGGAGGGCAGAGATTTGGTGAAATGGAAGTGTGGGCGCTCGAAGGATACGGTGCTTCTCATATACTTCGCGAAATGTTGACCGTGAAGTCTGATGACATCCAAGGGCGTTCACAAGCATTCGATAGTATTATCAAAGGTGAAGATGTGAAGGAACCAAATACTCCTGCTTCATTTACAGTAATGCTCAACACACTACGTGGTCTCGCACTAGACGTGACTCCACTCCGTGATAAAGCAGAAGATGTAGCATCTCTTATTGGCGACGAAAGCACTTACTAACGAACGAAAGCAACTATGAAAACTATTGATACAACGAACTTTAGTGCTCTTGGGATCAAGATTGCGTCACCTGAGGCAATCCGTTCTTGGTCATATGGTGAAGTCACCAAGCCAGAGACCATTAACTACCGCACAGGAAGATCAGAAAGATATGGTCTCTTTGATGAAAGAATCTTCGGTCCTGAAAAAGACTTCGAGTGTTACTGTGGAAAATACCGACGTATTCGTTATAAGGACATTATTTGTGAAAAATGTGGTGTCGAAGTAACTCAGTCAATCGTGAGGCGTGAAAGAATGGGTCATCTCGAACTCGCTGTTCCTGTCGCTCATATCTGGTTCCTTCGTACTGTTCCTTCAAGAGTTTCAAATATTCTTGCAGC
>JAYTSG010000048.1:0-22614 GCA_043745785.1 bacterium
GAAACACAGAGGGCTCGGCATGAATGCCAGGACTCCTTACGAGAAGCTCTTGTTACTGAGAACAAGGAGAGTGTAAACTTTTAGCTGCAATGGGACAAAGATTGACAGCATGCAAAAACCAAAATATTTATCATATGCTTGGCATTACAATGTTAAACAGAAGAAAGAAGGGCGTCCATACAAATCTCTCCGAGAAAAGTTTGTGAATGAAAAGGTTCTAAACTTTGTATCCGAAAACCTTAGCTTTTCTGATGAAGTAATTGCTTGGTCAAAAAAGTATATTCATGAAATGAAAGAAAAGGAGGTAAACGAAAAAATTATGATTAGTCAGCACAAAGAAAGACGTAAAGTTGAGTATCAGGATAAGAAAGCAAAATTGAGGGCAATGTTCCGTGACGGAAAGTTCATTGAAGAGGAATATGAGGAAGATATAAAAAGATTAGATACTGAGTACAGTGATACTACTTCAATAAAAGTACAGGTTGATTGGTATTCACGACTTATGGGTATCGTAGACATTACAGAAAGAATTCTAATAGTGCTGAAAAGCGATAACATTGAAGCTAAAAGAAAAATACTTGCTTCTCTTGGTTCGAACCTAGTCTGGGATAACAAAAATCTCATAATTATCAACAAAAAAGAGATTGACGTACTGATAAATGGCATTAAATCTAAAAAAGCTATTCTGTCAGAGTTCGAACCTAAAAAAGAGCTTGATAATAAAGGACTAAACAGAAAAATCAGCCCTTTTAAGACTGATTTTTCTAAAGTGCTCCGCGAGTAGGGATCGAACCTACGACCAATTGCTTAACAGGCAACTGCTCTACCGCTGAGCTATCGCGGAATATGTTGTTTGCTTTTCTGGAATATTTTGTGAACACTCTGTATTCTTTTGCAGTTGAGGTAACTGACTAGTATTTTTTACTCCGTGCTGTTGTAAGTAGATAGTCTACGAATTTTTTAGGTAACTCAATACGCATTCATTAAGAAATCTTTATGAATGTCTTCCTATCATACAAAAAAAGTGGAGAAAGTGCAAGAAATGTACCCAGTTAATAGTATTTTGTTATGGTACACTTTTCTCCATGAGTACAAAAACAGCTATAGGGCTCGGAGCAGCTATTGGATCTACTTTGGGTGGAATGATACCAACTATATGGGGAGATTCTGGTTTTTCAACAGCAACTATACTATTATCAACAGCAGGGGGATTTTTGGGTATTTATCTAGGGTATAAGCTTTCTCAAATCTTGGGATAATCGTGTAAGAAGAAGTAAAGTATTTGCAAAATTTTTGCTATACTAAAAGAGTAACACTACATATATGCAAATCACAATCACTGGAGTTCATATTGAGGTAACGAAAGCAATTTCTGAGTATGTTCATCAGAAATTTGAAATAGCAAAAAAATATGTGAAAGGGGATAATACAGCAAGATTGACTGTTGAAATTTCAAAAACAACAGAACATCATCATCACGGGAATATTTATCAGGTTAGTGCTATTCTTATCCGTAAAGGAAAAGAAAAAGCACTTGAGACTGTCTCTGATGATGTCTATAAAAGTATTGATTTGATGAAAGATAAACTCTCGCGAGAACTTTCTGATGAAAAAGATAAAGAGCTTTCACTCTTCAAGCGGGGTGCACAAAAAATTAAAAATTTAGTTAAAAGAAACCCTTCATAGGTCAATCACGGTATGAGTCAAAATAAATTAGTTACCCTTGGACTTTTGATATGTGTCTTTGGTCTTGGTTTTTTCCTTTTAGGAAAATCAGACAATAAAGCGGAAAATATGGAGAAAAATGTTCCTCTCACAAAAAATAGGGTAGTAAAAAGTGCAGAAGATGCCAAGGTTGCTATTACGAATAAAAATATAAAGAATACTATGGAGAATCAAAAAGGAATTGTGCCTGAAGTAGTGAAAGGAGCGGTCATTAGTACTAGTATGGGGGATATTGAGATTGAGTTTGCTGGTGCTACCGCGCCAAAAACTGTTGCCAACTTTGTCTCACTTGCTGCGACTAAAGTGTACGATGGTACAAAATTCCATAGAGTTATCAGTGGCTTTATGATACAAGCTGGTGACCCACTTTCAAAAGATGATACTAAGCAAGCCTATTGGGGTACAGGTGGTCCTGGATATCAATTTCCAGATGAATTATCTGGAAAAGAAGTATATAGTTATGGAACACTTGCAATGGCAAATTCTGGGAAGAATACGAATGGTAGTCAGTTTTTTATCGTGAGCGCAAATCCAAAAGTAGATCTGCCTCCAAGCTATACTATTTTTGGTAAAGTAGTTGGTGGTATGGATGTGGTAGAAAAAATTCAAAACACTCCAACAGATAGAAGTAATGATAGACCTCTGACTGCTGTGGTGATTAAGAGTGTGACTTTGAAATAAAAAGGGGGGGAAGGAGATCTAAAAAAGAAAGAATATTATAAAATAAAAGCGTGGCCGAAGGCCACGCTTTTATTTTAGTAGTATATTACCTTTCATAATACTTTGAGCAATGCTCAGACAAATAGAGATTCTCGCCAAGAGGTAAAGATATAGAGTAAGATGCTTTCTAGTAAGTAAAGAAATTGTTTGCAAAAAGTGCTGTGATAAAAAGAAAGACAGATTGGATGTCTGTACTATGCAAAGTGAGAGAATCAACCTTAAAGTTATATTGTAACTCAGTAAAGTTATTCAATTTATACATCAGAAATGACAGAATTTTCTCTTAATCAAATTAAAAAGTGTCTCTTCTCTATATCACCATATATCCTCTCTTAAAATCTTCAAAACTCATCTCTTTTTTCCCTTCGGGTATTACTTTAGCTAAACACTCTTGCGCTAAAGTTTCCTCATTTACTTTATATATATTAATTGCACTTATTTTTACTCTCATTTGCTTGTCATGATGAGTAAAGAAAAAGAAAATTCCTGGCCATGGAGTAAGTGCTTGCCATTTACGAAGAAGAAGCAAGGAAGTATCTGTCAGTAAAATCTCACCTTGTTCTTTTCTTATTTTTTTACAAAAAGTAGCGAGCGAATGATCTTGTTCTTTAGGAATGAGTATTCCTTCTAAGTAATGGGGAAGTATTTGCACCAGAAGGTCACCGCCTGCCATACCGGAACTTACTTCAAGCGTACCTGTAGTATCTTCTTTTCGTATAGGTATGCTAGATTGTACCAAAAGTGGTCCATGGTCCATATCAGCATCTAACTTCATGACAGAGATGCCGAGGGTCTCTTCCCCCGCAAGAAGGGTGCTTTCTATTGGTGATGGTCCGCGATAGAAAGGGAGTGTAGATGGATGCACATTGAGTGCTCCAAACTGTGGTTGATCTAAAAGAGTTTGCGGAATAATCTTGCCATAGGAGGCGACAATAAAGAAGTCTGACGGGTGAGCAAGGAAAGGGCTATCATTTGGCAAATCTTTCAAGGTCTCGGGCTGATACACAGGGATATTTTTAAGTTCCGCCCAGGTTTTAATATGAGGAGCAGTCAGCTCATGGTGGCGACCCACGGTTGAATCAGGTTTGGTGACGATGAGTGACGGAATGTATCCATTACGCATGAGTGAAGCTAGAACACTTTCAGCAAGTGGTCCAGTACCAAAGAAGACAAAAGCTCTATTTTTATTCATTCATTGATAGTAGCAAAAAAAAAGAGTTGTTCAAAACAGAAAGAAACGTTAATATAAACTGTCTTCTTTTTTGCAGGTAAATATGTCTACAATGATATTTGATGATTTGTACACAAAACTCCGTAACCAAACTGCGAGGTACACCATTCGTGAGAAAATTGCACTACTTGAAAATGCTGCTCGTCTGAAAGATTTGAGACTTTTATCTAAAGTTATACCCATAACAGATAGAGTAAACTGGAGAGATATCATGCAGTTTGTTCCCGAAGGGTATAGACTTGAGCTCTTACAGACAGCGATTTCTTTGTCTGAAAGGAAATAACATTAAAGCAAAAAAAAGACAATCTCGCAATCAAAGGTTGCGAGATTCTTTTGTTATTTATTTTTTGTAGCAGCATCCCGTATCTCTTCTTCGGTATACTCTTCGAGGTCATAGCCATGGTCAATAAAAAGTATGCCTTTTAAGTGATCTGTCTCATGCTGGAAAATATGTGCAATAAGTCCAGATGCTCCAAAAATAAAGTGTTTACCAAATTCGTCATAGGCTTCGATAGTGACGTGCATATACCTTTTTGTTTTACCATAAATCCAACGAACAGATAGGCAACCTTCTTGCATCTCTCTTTTTCTTTTACCTGTTTTGATAATTTGTGGATTTATAAAAATAAGAGGCTTGTAAATTGCTTCCTCTTTAAAAGCAAGAGGAGAGATGATAAAAATTTGTTTATTAACGGCTACTTGAGGTGCAGCTAAAGCGACACCATCTTCTTCTTTTGAGAGGGTTACTTTCATAGTATTGATAAGCGAAAGGAGTTGCTCACTACCAAACTCGGAAGGAGAAACAGGGAGACAATTGAGTCTGAGTTGGTTTTCATGCTTCTCATCTATTTGTATAATGGGGAGAGTATTTTTCATTAGTAGACAAACTGTAGCAAAAAATACGGACTTTTGCTAGTTTAGGTAAAGAAATTCTGCGGGTTATACTCCATCTTCCCTTGTGCGCAGAGTGTTCGTATTCTTTCTCTTTCTTCTTTGTTACTTTCCCAGTCTTCTTTTTTGATATGAATAAAAAGAAGCAGTTTTTGTGGCCCTGCTTCAAAAAAAACGTGCTCGTTTTTTTTGTCTGTCAATGCTTTGGCTATAAAATTTTTCTCATCATCGTGGAGAGATGTAAATGCGCATTTGATGACTGAATAAAAAGGAGGTAAATGTAGATTTTTTCGTTCCTCAAGAGCCCATGCATAATAATTATGGAAACTGTAGTCAGTTAAATAACTAAAGAGTGGGTTTTTACTCATGCGAGTTTGTAAAAGTAGTTTGTCTTTTGTCTTTTGTTTAAGATCGATAATGAGTGAGACTATTCTTTCATCGATACTGTATTCAGGAAGTGAAAAAAGTGAGTCCAGGGAAGCAATTACAGAGCTATCGCATTCTTCAAGTACGTTTAATGCAAGTTCTGTTCCGATAAGTATTGCTAGGGGTGCTTTTTTATATCCATCAAGGGTCTGCTGTATTTCTTTTTTGGTTTTAGTTCTTTCTCCATCGATGACAAAAACAGGGATACCAGATTCACGAAAGAGTGACTCCATGCCAGAAGATGCTATACCAAGCATACGCATGCGCCATGATCCGCACTTTTTACAATGCACTGGATTTTCTTCGGTAATCCTCGTTAACTCTTCACAGTAGTGACACATGTAAGTGCGAGTGCTCCCAATAGAATGCATGACTAAAGGTTTGTCACATTTTTTACAAGTAAGTAAGGTTGAACAGTCTGCGCAAATAGTTGTCGGGTACATTCCTTTTCTTTGTGTGTAGATAAAATAATGTCCAGAACCGACATTTCGTAATTTTTCTATTTCTTTGAGTGACTCAAAGCAAAGATAAGGTGAACCTTGTTTTTCTACTTCGTCCATTTTGATAAGGGTAAAACAATTATCACTTCGCATATACAGTGGCATAAGGTCAACAGCCATACCTTCTTTGAGTAGTTGATACCTTTCAAGGGAAAGAAGAGTTGCACTAAAGAGTAGAGGTAAAGAGAGTTCTTTAGTGATACAAGTAAAGAGTGTCCGTAAATCGATGCCGTCGTGGTTAATATAGTAATGACTCATCTCATTTTCAATGACTATTTGACCTATGTCTGCTCTGACGAAAGCATGAAGTGATGGTGTAGAAAGTATGAGCAAGGGGTGTGAGCTGTGCAGTTTTTCGTCAATATCTTTAGTGTTTTTTTGCGTAACTTTACTATGAAGTGATATGACATAGTCACTAATGCCTTTTGAGAGTTCTATTTCCGCTTTAAGTAACTCAGTAATAGTTGGGAAGAAAATAACAAGTGATTCATTTTTTGCAAAACTTTCACGTGTTAAACTTTTGTAACGAGTAAAACGCTCTTCTCTGGGGAGAGATAAAAGGAATAGTTCAGAACGTCGTACTTTTTTATTTGAATAAAGTTTTGTACCATCTCTCTTTTCTAATAATCTTTCAGGTATGAGTGTACGAAGGAGGTTAGGTAAATAAGAAAGAGTAATATCACCTGCGAGTGTTATTGCCTCCATGAGATCTGGATCTATAAAATCCTGTCTATCCTCCTCGTTAATTTTTTTGATGGCAAAGGTTGCATTCTTGATAGACATTCTTTCATCTTCTATATTTTGAGCCGAGATAATGATGCCAGGAACTTTTCTTTTTTTTATTGTAATATAGACGAGTGAGCCAAGGCTGATTTGATCTTTTGAAAAATAAGAAAGCGAGTCAAAAGGGAGACCCGAGGTTAAAGGGGACACGAGATACAGCTTCATGTGTCTATTGTAGCATTATGGTATACTTGGTACATAATCACCAGAAATATGGGTATTTTTGACAGAAAACTTGGCATCGATTTAGGGACAGCAAATACCCTGGTCTATTTACCTGGTAAGGGGGTTATTCTCTGTGAGCCATCTGTGGTAGCTATTTCAGAGGTTGACAATACGGTCGTAGCAGTCGGATCCGAGGCAAAAGAAATGCTCGGACGCACACCAGACTTTATAAGAGCCTATAAGCCAATGCGTGATGGCGTCATTGCTGACTACCGCGTAACTGAAGTCATGCTCCGTTATTATATAAGTAAAGCTCTCGGCAGATTCACTCTTTTTAAGCCTGAAGTTATGGTTTCTGTACCTGCAGGAGTAACTTCCACAGAACGCAGAGCAGTAATAGAAGCAACTATGAATGCTGGCGCTCGTAATGCCTATGTCGTGAAAGAGCCGATACTAGCTGCTATTGGAGCAGGTATAGCCATACAAGAAGCAAAAGGGCGTATGATAGTAGATATTGGAGGCGGTACGACGGATGTAGCGGTGATATCCCTTGGCGGTATTGTTTGTAGTACTTCTATGAAATGTGCTGGTAATAAAGTTGATCAGGCTATTATTGATTATATGAAGAAGACCTACAATTTAGCAATTGGAGATCAAACAGCTGAAGAAATAAAAATAAATGTTGGTTCAGCACTCCCTTTGGAAGAGGAGCTGAGTATGAAAGTAAAAGGGCGTGATTATATTGCAGGTCTTCCTCGTACTGTTGAAATAAAAACAAATGAAATAGTGAAAGCAATCGATAAAGAGCTACGTCAAATGATAAAAGCTATTAAGGAAGTTTTACAAGAAACTCCTCCAGAGCTAGCAAGTGATATTATCGATAATGGTATTATTATGAGTGGAGGTACGTCATTACTACGTCATTTTCCAGAGCTGGTTGAAAGAAGAACAGGAGTCAAAGCAGTGCTTGCGGAAGACGCATTCTTTTGTGTTGCTAAAGGAACAGGTATAGCTCTTGAACATTTAGAAGTGTATAAGCGTTCTATTTTTGCAAAGAGATAGCTATTGCTCTACTGCATGCATGAGTGATACACCTATGGACATACAAAAAGCACTTACTTCACCTCATCATATGCTTTTTTTGATTTCGAGCTTACGAGGTGCTGTGTATCAAGAAACGCTAGAGATATACTCAAAAGTATATCCTAATAGCGCTGTCTATGCTTTTGATGTCAAACAAATAAATGTCTTAGTAGTCAAAGAATTACAGGCTATAGCATTACATCTTGGCACACAAAAAAAAATAATCATCATCTCTTTTTATTCTTTTCTTTTAGAGGCGCAAAATAAAATGCTTAAAGTTCTTGAGGAGACAAAAGGAGATACTAAGTTTATTTTTATCACTGAAAAAAAATCTGGAATACTCGCGACTATTTTTTCTCGAGCAGAAGTGTATTATTTAAAATATGCAAATGAGTCGCATATATTTGCAACGAAGCTTTTTTTACAGACAGAACCAATACTTCGAAGTGAGCTTCCTTTTGTAAAAATGTTACTTGCGAAAAAAGATGATACTGATAAAAAAGACAGAGAACACTTCGTTCATTTTCTTTCAGAGTTACTTGTGATAATTCCTGACACAAAAGAGAGTATTAAAGTAAAAAAAGAAATACTCCTTTTTCTTACTTTTGCAGGGGATAAAAGTGCTAGCCCAAAAATGATACTTGATTATCTCGCACTTTCACTGCCTCATATGGTAGAATAACTCACATGTCATATAGTATCATTCTTCTTGAAGAAGGAATTCTCAGAGCAGTCAATTATTTAAAGACGGAGTATAAGGCGATTTCTACAGGTAGAGCATTGCCGTCAGTGCTTGACCATGTTTTTATTGAACAATATGGTTCTCGCACACAAGTAGCCCATGTGGCAGGAGTGTCTTTAGAAGACGCAAGAACTCTCCGTGTTGTACCATGGGATAAGTCTGTCGTTAGAGATGTAGAAAAAGCTATCAATGAAGCCAATCTCGGTCTTTCTGTTTCTTCAGACGACGCTGGACTTCGTGTTCATTTTCCTATGCTCACGGGTGAGACTAGACAAAAACTCGTTAAGTCTCTCAAGGATAGACTAGAAGAGGCGAGAGTAAAAGTGAGAGCGTCAAGAGAAGAAGCAAATAAAGAAATTGAAAGTCTCGCTAAAGACGGAGCTTTTGGAGAAGATGACAAGAGAAAATACAAAGAAGACGTACAAAAGTCTGTTGATGCTGCTAATATTACTCTAGAAGAACTTTTTCAAGCTAAAGAAAAAGAAGTATTAGAAGTTTAGTTCGTCTCAATTCTCTACGGCGTAAGTCCAATAAATGTACTGAGTTCTTGGATGACAGTATAAAAACATGACTTCATTTATTTTTGTAAAAAGTACACTTTTTATTTCGTTATGGTGTCATCCTAGCGTTGTTTAGGTAGAGGTTCTTATTTCTCAAAGTAAATAAAAAAATAATACTATAAATGTATTCCGTTCAAAAACTCATAGTAACTCTTCAAATTGCTTTTGAATAGGGTATTGTGTTTACTATTTGTTTTTTCATTTATTCATACCCGAGCTTTATACTGTTAACCCCCATAAGTAACATTAAAAACCTTCGTTTTTAATGTTACTTATGGGGTTTTTCTAGATACTCCGTAGGTAATGAACAAAGTGAGTGAAGAGACAGTTCCCTACAGAAAGGTTCATTTGTATTTTATTTCAATCAGTACTGATATGATTAAACAGTTTAGATGATATACTCTCTTCATGTCACTTTTCAGTAGTATCATTTTTTTAGTCATGTTGCTGGTTCTTGTTATTGTTCATGAGTTTGGGCACTATATTGCAGCTAAATTACTCAAAATCCGTGTTGACGAATTTGCTTTTGGTTTTCCACCGAAGATTTTTTCAAAAAAGATAGGGGAAACAGAATATATACTCAATGCTCTCCCTCTTGGTGGTTACGTCAAAATTCACGGCGAAGATGGTACTGAAGAAAATAAAAAAGACCCTCGTTCTTTTGCTTCTAAAAAATGGTGGCAGCAAACCATAGTACTCTTAGCTGGAGTCACCATGAATGTCTTGTTTGCGTATGTAGTTTTTATCGGACTGTCGCTCGGGAGTAAAGTGGTCGATTCATCTGATCCACTTTTCGCTAGAGCGGTAAATAAACAACTCATTATCGTTGACGTAACAGAACGTAGTCCAGCTGACCTTGCGGGAATACTTCCAGGGAGTCAAGTTCTGAAAATTACTGGTAAAACGGGAAGTCTTTCAAAGTTGACCTCGGAAGACATGATAGCTTTTGTTGGGAAAAATCAAGAGGGCGTTTCAATGACTTATAAAGATACAGAAGGGAAGATCGATACAGTTATACTCGCACCAGTCTTTGGTATTATTAAAGACAAAAAAGCTCTCGGTGTAGCGCTTTCTACTGAGGGCACAGTTAGACTCACCTTATTTGAAGGTCTGAGGGCAGGTATTACTGAAGCGAATCAGATGTCAGTAAACATCGTTCTTGCTTTTAAAACATTCTTTTATAAATTACTGACGGGAAATAATGTATCAGATCAGCTTGCAGGTCCAATAGGAGTAGCGAAAGCAGTACACTCAGCAGAACGTATGGGCATCTCGGCAGTCTTTTTCTTAGCTGCTATATTATCTCTCAACCTTGCTATTTTTAATATAGTGCCATTTCCTGCACTCGACGGAGGGAGACTCGCTATTGTCTTAGGAGAAGCTCTTTTCCGAAAAAAACTCAAACATTCACTTTTTATTAAAATAAACACCTTTGGCTTCATGTTTCTTATGTTAGTATTTGTATTAGTTACCGGCAAAGAAATACTCCATTTATTTAATTAAGAGCTTATATGCGACAATCATCACTTTTTACAAGAACAAGGAAAGATACTAGTACTGACGAAACGAGCAAAAATGCAGAGCTCCTCATCCGTGCCGGATTCGTACATAAAACTATGGCAGGGTCATACACTTTTTTACCGCTTGGACTACGTGTGCTTCGGAAAATTGAAGAAATCGTACGTCGCAAAATAAATGAGCTTGGTGCAGAGGAAATGACTATGTCCATGCTACATCCTTCTGAGCTCTGGAAGACGACGGGTGCGTGGGACTCTGTTGATGTGCTTTTTAAAATAAAAAGTCGTACCGAGCGTGAGTACGCACTAGGTCAGAGTGAAGAAGAAGTGGTGACCCCAATCATTAAAGAATATGTACGCTCGTATAAAGACTTACCTTTTATTGGCTATCAAATACACTGGAAATTTAGAGATGAGCTTCGTGCTAAGGCAGGTATAATGCGTGGGCGAGAATTCCTCATGAAAGATATGTATACCATACATGATACACAAGAATCTTTTGATGCTTTTTATGAAGAAGCAAAGCAAAAGTATATAGAAATCTATAAAGAGATAGGACTGCTTGCAAAAGTAACTGAAGCAAGTGGAGGCGCTTTTACTAAGAAAATCTCGTATGAATTTATGGTGCTTACGGACGCTGGTGAAGACGACATTTTGTATTCAGAAAAATCAAATTATTGTATCAATGCAGAGATTACTCAAATGAGGGAAGGGGATGAGGCTCCAGACGGCTCTGGACCACTTAAAAAAGGGAAAGCCTCAGAGGTGGGTAATGTTTTTGATCTTGGAACAAAATATCAAGACGCTTTTGATTTTTCATTTGCAGATAAAGATGGAGAGAAAAAGAAAGGTGTGATGGGTTGTTATGGTATTGGAGTAACTCGCATTATGGGTGTTGTCGCTGAGACTCTTTCAGATGAGAAAGGCTTAGTTTGGCCAAATGCTATCGCTCCGTACACTCTTCACCTTCTTGCCCTTTCAAAGGACAAAGAAAGTGAGAGCTATAAGAAGGCAGTAGAAATATATGAGAAATTAACCAAGAGTGGTGTCGAAGTTTTATTTGATGACAGAGAGTTTGGTGCTGGAGAAAAATTTGCCGACGCAGATCTTATTGGTATACCGATGAGAGTCGTAGTGTCTGATAAATCTCTGCTTGCTGGAGGTGTTGAAATGAAAGAAAGGAAGAGTGAAAAAAGTGAAGTGGTCTCAACCGAATCTCTCTTAAAATCCTTTGAAGTTGACTGTGAATAGATTGCTTAACTTTTAAATAAAGTTTTTCTTCTTTGTTAAATGCTTTTTGTAAAGACAACCAACAAAGAGCGAGTCTTTGTTGGTTGTTAGTTTTATTGTGGACTACGCGTACTTTACGTCGTCGAAGTAAGCGTAGTGTCACTTAGCAAAGATGATTGCGTTGTCACGCGCCATCCCCGTCAGGTTGATTGCTCGGACGCTTGTCCAGAAGGCCTCTTCGAATCGTTCTCGATAAATACTTCGTAGAAGAGACCTGCCTATAGCGATAAAAACTTTTCTGAGTTTGATAGGAAGTAGGTCTTTTGAAATGTCATCAGGGTTCACTCCCACGAATTTTTACTCAGCCTCGGTGAGTTCTTTTTCAAATCAGAGAATGTCCGAAGTGCTATTTTTTTAAACGTCAAAGTGTTCGAATATTCCGTTATCACTTTCTGTGTGGATGATGGGAATGGAGTGTCTTCTCATGCGACCAACATCTTTATATCACTTTAATTATTTCTGTCAAGAAATACAAACCACTCAAGAAATGTTAAACTACCAACATGTTTAAAAATATTTTCTCTTCATTCTCAAATGACATAGGTATCGACTTGGGTACCGCGAACACCCTTGTTTATGTTAAAGGGAGAGGAATTGTCCTCAATGAGCCATCTGTAGTAGCACTCAATACCAAGACTAATCGCGTAGTAGCGGTAGGAATTGAAGCTAAAGAAATGATGGGAAGAAATCCTCCTCATATCAGAATTGTAAGACCTCTTGTTGACGGAGTCATTTCAGATTATGAAGTAACAGAAGAAATGCTCGCGTATCTTATCGGTAAAGCTAATGGAATGAATAAAAAATTTCTGCGCCCAAGAGTGCTGATTGGTATTCCTATTGGTGTGACTAACGTAGAAATGCGTGCCGTTTACGATGCTGCAAAAGCAGCAGGGGCTCGTGAAATATATATAGTTGAAGAACCTGTAGCAGCCGCAGTTGGTATACACTTGCCAGTGAAAGAGCCAGTCGGAAGTATGATAGTGGACATCGGAGGAGGGACGACAGACATTGCTGTTATTTCACTTTCTGGTATTGTACGTGCAAAAAGTTTGAAAATAGCAGGAGATAAATTGACTATGGATATTGTGGCGTATATGCGTGATGAATTTAAAATGCTTATCGGAGAAAAAACTGCTGAAGAAATTAAAATTCAAATTGGTTCAGCGATGCCTGTTAAAGCTCCTGAAGAAATGAAATGTAAAGGGAGAGACATAGTTACTGGATTGCCACGAGAAGTAGTTATTACCGATGGCGACATACGTCAGTCAATGTACAGTTCACTTACATTACTCATTGAAGCCATACGAGAAGTCTTAGAGACAACTCCACCAGAAGTGCTCGGAGATATTATGCAAAATGGTTTTATATTAACGGGCGGTGGTGCGCTTATAAAAGGTTTTCCAGAGCTACTTCATTTACAGCTTAAAGTTCCGGTAACGGTCACTGATGACCCACTTACCGCTGTTGTGAGAGGTACTGGTATTATCTTGGAAGACATAGTTGGTTATCACGAATTATTACTTGATCATCATGATTCAATCCCTATCAGGTAGACAAAAACAATCAGCGCTCCGAAAAAAAAGATTAGTCATGATACTTTTTTTTGCATTACTGCTTTTGTCTTGGACATTTATACGTCCCGTTTTCTTGACTGCACTTGATCCTTTCATTTCTCTCTATTTTAAAACAGCTACATCACTGTATAACACAAAAGAGAAAACGGTAGCATATTTTCGCACTAAAGAAGACTCTCTTCTCTATATAAAACAGTTAGAAGACGAAAATTCGAGATTGCATAATAAGTTAGGACTCTTTGAGAATAATGCCTGTATACCAGTACGTCAAGGCAATCCAATAATAGTCACTTCAACTTCAACAAATATGACATCAACACTTGAAAGTATAAAAATACCTGACGAGTCACCTTCACTTGATGACTGTCATCGTGAAAATGCCGATCTAGAAACAAAAAATTTGATTTCACTAAAAGCTTCTCCACTTCTCTCTGCGATGAGTTTTCTTTACGATACAGTAAGGCTGAATAAAGGTGAAAGAGATGGTATCATCGAAGGAGATATCGTATATACAAGAGGAATGATTGTTATTGGTAAAATTCTATCGGTTACAAAAAGTAGTTCGCTCGCACTCTTGTATTCTAGGGATGGCATCGAAACCTATGGCACTGAACAAAAAACAAGAACCTCATTTAAAGTTACCGGTAATGGTGCTGGTTCATACGTCGCTCTCATTCCTAGAGAAGTCAATATAGAAGAAAATGATAAGATACTACTTACTGAAGACCAAGATTTTATTTTAGGCACGGTAGCAAGCGTGACTTTTGATAAACAAGATGTATCAAAAAAAGTATATATACGAGGAGGTTTCAACCCAGCAAGTCTTTCGCTTTTCTATATCAATAAACATGAATAAGAAAATAAAGCCATATCTACTAGTATTTTTTGGATTTTTTATCACGCTCTGCATAGATACTTTATTTGGAAAAACTACATTGCCTGTCATGACAACTATTTACTGTGGTATAGTATTACTACATGAATTTATTGCGCCGTACATCAAAAAGTCATACTAAAAATAGTGATTTTCTTGATCCAGAAGATATTTTTCTAGATGCGAGCAATAGTCCTGGTTTTGATGAAAATAAACTTGAAGGAACACTTGAAAAAGCACTTCCTCATTCACTTCCTAGAATTTTTCTTTTACTTATTATTATTATATTTTCTCTTTTCGGATCACGTCTTTATATGATGCAAGTAGTAAAAGGTGAGAGCTATAAAGAAAGAGCAGACAAAAATGCTATAAAGAAAATACCAGTATTTCCACTTCGAGGTACCATTGAAGATAGGAATGGTGAGCCACTTGCATGGAATCTACACAATGAGGTCAGTGGTGTTCTTGAGCGTAGATATACGACAGTTCCTGGTTTTTCTAATATACTTGGCTATGTTTCCTATCCGAAAAAAGATTCGAGTGGTATTTTTTGGCAAGATGAATATGTTGGTAAAGATGGCGTTGAAAAACAGTTTCAAGAGCTCTTACAAGGAAAGAATGGTGAACAACTCATTGAGGTATCTGCAAGCAGAGAGATAGTCAGCAATAATGTATTAACAACAGCAACTCCTGGAAAGAATGTAAAACTTTCTATCGATGCTAAAGTGCAAGCGAAAATGTATTCTGAGATAGAGAAGTTAGCTAAAAAAGCTTCCTTTGAAAGTGGCGCTGGAGTGATGATTGATGTTAGAAATGGTGAAGTAATTTCTCTCGTTAGTTATCCTGAATATAATAATAATCTCATGACAAATGCCTCAAGCGCAGAAGAAAAAGCTGTCATTAGTAATGATCTCGTTTCAAAGCAAAATAAATTTCTCAATAGACCTGTGTCAGGACTTTTTATTCCAGGTTCAACTGTTAAACCATTTATGGCTCTTGCCGCTCTTGAGGAAAAAATAATATCACCCTATAAAAATATTTTTAGCAGCGGACAACTTGTAGTAAAAAATAAATATGGTGGACCTGATGGTATCTTTAAAGATTGGAAAGCTCATGGTTATGTTGATATGAGAAAAGCGATTTCTGTTTCTTCTGATGAGTATTTTTATCAAGTGGGAGGAGGATTTGCTGACCAGCCTGGACTAGGTATAAAACGTATTTACTCATATATGCATAAATATGGCTTCGAAGATATTACGGGCATTGATTTACCAGGAGAAGTAAGTGGAGTGGTACCTTCAATTGAGTGGAAACAGAGAAAGTTTAAAGATGGCGATTGGAAACTCGGTAATTCCTATCATACTTCAATTGGACAGTTTGGGTTTCTAACAACACCCCTTGAACTCGCTCGTAGCTATGCGCTGCTTGCAAATGGTTATTATTTGATCACACCAACCGTTATTTTGGGTAAAAAAGCGAGCACAACATCAGTAGAATTTTCCTCTGAAAATGTAAAAGTAGTAAGAGAAGGCATGAGATTGAGTGCTGTTGAAGGAACTGCACATTTACTTACTATGGAAAATGTTAGCCTAGCTGCTAAGACTGGGACAGCAGAAGTGGGAGCAAATAAAGAAAAAGTGAACTCGCTTGTTATCTCTTATTTTCCATATGAGAATCCAAAGTATGTTCTCGTTGTGGTTATGGAAAAAGCAGCTCATGGTAATACATTCGGAGCTACACTCGCAGGTAAAGAAATAGTAACTTTTCTTCGTGATGAAACTAACTATACAAAGTAATGCTTTTATGCTACCATAACAGAACTATGGAATACCTAACACCTGAAAAGAAAATTGAATTAGAAGTAGAATTACAGCATTTAATGACCGTTAGAAGAAAAGAAGTTGCTGATTCACTTGAGTATGCAAAATCTCTCGGTGATCTTTCTGAAAATGCTGAATATCATCAGGCTCGTGAAGATCAGGCTACTTGCGAGGACAGAATAACTCATCTTCAAGAAGTGCTTAAAAATGTAGTACTGACCAGCACTTCTCACTCTAAAAAAATTCATGTTGGTAGTACTGTCGTCGTTAAGAAAAAAGGTGAAAAAGAAACCAGGGAATACAGTATTGTTGGAGGAGAAGAAGCGGATGCTCTTACTGGAAAAGTTTCTAATGAGTCACCACTTGGCTCTGCACTTCTTGGTAAAGATAAAGGTGATGAAGTTTTAGTGAGTGCACCAAAAGGAGATTTTATCTACACTATCATAAGTTTTAAATAACTTCACATGGCGCAACTGGAAGAGCTCAAAGAAGAACGACTAAAAAAAATTAAAGCCCTCAGAGAGAACGGAGAAATAGTCTACAAAGCAGAAACAAAAAGAACTCATACAGCGAGTGATTTTCTCAGTTTATTTGAGGAACTCGAAGGAAAAACAAGTATTCTTGCAGGAAGAATTCTCTCAATGAGGGGTCAAGGGGCACTTCATTTTTTTGATATTTTTGATGGCACAGAAAAAGTGCAGATAGTTGCAAAGGTTCCTGAGACAGAAGGTAAAACTATACAGTATCTTGATTCTTATGTTGATATCGGTGATTTCGTAGAAGTTGTCGGCACTAATTTTCTTACTAAAAATGGACAGAAGAGTTTGCTTCTTAAAGAGGTCTCTATGCTTTCAAAGTCCCTCCTCCCGCTCCCAGATAAATTCCACGGTCTCCAAGATGAAGAAACTAAAATCAGAAAAAGATATCTTGATATTCTGACAAATAAAGACTTAAGAGATATGATAGAAAAAAAGTCGAAGTTTTGGCGAGTCGTGAGGAATTTCTTTGAAGAAAAAAAATTCCTTGAAGTTGAAACTCCAACAATAGAGGTGGCAACTAGTGGTGCAGAAGCCAGACCATTTAAAACTTTCCATAATGATTTCGATATGCCAGTATACATGCGTATTTGTATTGGCGAACTTTGGCAAAAAAGACTTATGGCAGCAGGACTTCCTCGCACTTTTGAAATAGGTCGTGCTTATAGAAATGAAGGATCAAGCCCAGATCATATACAAGAGTTTACTAACTGCGAGTTCTATATGGCGTACGCGTCGTACAAAGATGGCATGGAACTCGTTAAAGAACTTTATAAAAAAATTGCTCTTGAAGTTTTTGGTACGACAACATTCACGACAAGAGGTTACACTTTTGATTTAGCTAGTGAATGGGCGACGATAGACTACCGAGCTGAAGTTTTAAGACAAACAGGTATTGATATAGAAAAAGATACCGATGAAAAAATGAAAGAAAAGCTAATTGAGATAGGAGTCGTATACGAAGGAACTAGTAGAGAGCGTCTCACAGATACTCTTTGGAAATATTGTCGCAAGTCTATCGGAGGGCCAGCATTTTTAGTCAATCATCCGCTCCTTGTTGCTCCTTTAGCAAAAGCGAATGCTGATGGAAAAACTGCACAAATATTCCAGCCTATTTTAGCTGGAAGTGAGCTCGGCAAGGGTTATAGTGAGCTTAACGATCCTATCGACCAGAGAAATCGTTTTGAAATACAGCAAGCACTCATCGATGCAGGTGATGATGAAGCTATGATGGCTGACTATGATTTTGTCGAGATGCTCGAGCATGGCATGCCACCGACTTGTGGATTTGGTTTTGGTGAAAGACTTTTTGCATTCTTGTACGACAAGCCAATACGCGAAGTGCAGACTTTCCCTTTGGTAAAGCCTAAGAACTAATAATCGATGGGTCCATACTCTAGAAAAGAATGTATTCTTTGATATTAACAAACTTCCAGAAACTTCCAAGAGGAAAAAGGTTACTTCTCTTTGGTCTTTCTATGAATAGGCTCCTTAATCGTCAAAGTATCGAGGCTTGTCTTGAAGACATCAGACACTTTACCCCACATAAAGTCAGCAAGCTTCTCATCGGATGTAATTTTATTTGTACCGACTTTCTTTATCTGTATAGTGACAAACCTGCTCCGGAACTTAAAAATACGTTCATGGAACAAATTATAAATCATTGAAACGGTCTTAAAAAAACTCTAGAAAAGAATCACCTTGAATTCCAGATACAGCACGCATTTAATTGCCTAGTATGGAATCAGCTTTATATCAGCACAAATAATTTCAGAGATTTATTTTTAGAGGTGAAAAGAATATATGAGTCTTATGAGAAATTTCAGAAGTATCTTAAAGAAGATTGTCTTACGTTTGGAAGAGAAATGAAGGAAAATCAAGTACAGTTTTTCTTGGAAGAAATACTGATGATGTATTTCCTCACTAAAAATCAAATAAAACTACCTAATGATTTTATTGAAAATAATCAAAAATAGACTCTTTTCTGTTATCCAGGTAGACTCTTGAAAAGTATTATTTATTTCTACCAACTTAACCCATTTAAGTTAGACTGGAGCGAAAACTCTTATCAAAACGCTCACTATGACTTACAAGTAAAACAGCTTATCGACTTTCATCGTGTTGATTTAGAGACGTATACAGTTAAATAGTAAATTCCTTTATATTTCCATTTTTTATTCCCGTGAAGGAGGGAATCTAGTACGAAGCATACCTACTATTGCTATAATCCTAGGGTAATACTACAAAAAATACAGAAGTTGTCTAGTCATGGAGGGTTAATTAGACATAAGGAAAAGGAAAAGGAAAAAGTTGTGGGTTGTCCACAGCTTTTTACTTTCTATTATTGTCATAAGTGGAGTATAATGGATGCAGGTGGAGGAAAGTGGGAATTCACCAAAAAATGTTATGCTTATCGGCCAGTACACTCATGAACTCGACCCTAAAAAAAGGCTTACTCTTCCAGCGAAATGGAGGAAAGAACTTGGAGGTAAAGTAGTCGTCACTAATGGTCTTGATAATTCGCTCTTTCTATTTAGTACACAAGAATGGGAGAAAATTGCAGAAAAACTTGCTTCGCTCAGCCTCGGCAACAGTGAATCAAGAAATTTTAACCGCTTTTTTCTTTCAAATGCATTTGAAGTTGATATTGATACGCAAGGAAGGATACTCCTTCCAGAAACTCTGACGCAGTATGCAAAATTACGTGGGAAATTAGTGCTTGCAGGCATGTATAAAAGAATAGAAATCTGGAATGAAGAAGCTTGGACGGAGTGTATGAAAACATCAACCAAAAATGCAAATGAAGTTGCGGAAGCCTTAAGTAGTATTGGAGTACTCTAATATGCATATTCCAGTTCTACTCCATGAGACAATAGAAGCACTTACTCCCTTTGAAAAAGGAGTCTACGTTGACTGTACAGTCAACAGGGGAGGGCATAGTAAAATTCTCTTACCATTACTACCGAAAGGGTCTACCCTCATCTGTATTGATCTCGATGCTGTCGCTCTCGGAGAAGCAGAAAAAGCACTCACCATGCTCGCAGAAGAAAAAGGAGTGAAGACTCTCTTTGTGCAGGATAATTTTAGAAATATACAAGATATATTAAAAAACAATAATTTTGCTAAAGTTTCCGGACTTATTGCTGACCTGGGCGTCTCTTCCGAAGAGTTAGATAGTAGTGACCGTGGCTTTTCATTTAGATATGACGAACCACTTTTTATGACACTCAAGAATAATCCGACAGAGGATGATCTAACTGCGAGAGATGTCGTCAACACATGGTCATATGAGACGCTCTCATCGGTTATCTATTCCTTTTCAGATGAAAAATACTCACGAAGAATAGCCAGAGAAATCATCAAGACTCGCGAGGAAACACCCATCACAACAACATTTGAACTCATTACAGCTATACAAAGGGCTATACCTCGTAAAGATCAGTTTGGAAAGACTCATTTTGCTACCAAGACTTTCCAAGCAATACGAATGTCAGTAAATGACGAACTCGGATCACTTAAAGAGTTACTTCTTAGTCTTCCTGTTATTTTAGAAAAAGAGAGAAGAGCTGCTGTTATCACCTTCCACAGCACAGAAGACAGAATGGTCAAGGAGGAGGTGAGAAATCTTCCAGAAGAACTCTCCTTTGTTAGTAAAAAAGCAATCATGCCTAGCGATGAAGAAATTAAAAGAAACCCAAGATCAAGAAGTGCTCAATTAAGAATAATAGAAAAAATATGATTAACAGACTAGCAAAATTTCACACCATTACAAGAGAAGATGTTATAAAGATTCTTGTTCTTATACTTGCTGTTCTCATGATTTCATATTCTCTCCTTTTACTCTCGCTTACTGGTAATGCTATTTCGCTAAAAAAAATATCGCTTTCAATTAAGAAAACTGAAACTAATATTGCTAAAAATGAAAGGGAATTTTCGAAGACACTTACTGAGGTAAATTCAGCAAGTTTTCACGAATTTGGATTTACAGCTGCAACAAATGCTGGTTTTGCTGTGAAAAAAGACAGCATAGCTTCATTTGCACTTCTGTATGAAAGAAACTAAAGAAAGTTCTCGTCTTGCATCTGAAGAAACACAAAAAAGAATACACATATTAGTAGCATTTATTTTCTTTCTAGCAATTATTTATACTGCAAGACTTTTTTATATACAGGTACTACAAAGATTTTACTACAAAGATCTTGCTAAAAAACAATATGTAAGGCCATTTTTTGACTCTTTCAATAGAGGGTCTATTTATGTGAAATCAGGCAAAGTTTTTACTCCGCTTGCTGAGATTTCTACTCTTTATGATGTCGGCGTGAATCCTTCTCATATTAAAGAAAATCAAATCGATTCACTTCGTAGCTATTTAGTTTCAAAAAATATTTATGATGCAAAACTTTTTGAGGAAAGAATTACTAAAATAAATGACCCATATGAACTGATTGCAAAAAATGTCCCTGAAGATGTAGCAAATTCCCTCAATCTTAAAAAATATGAGCTTTCACTTACTTCGCGAAATATACGCGTGTATACAGGTGAGGAAAATGGATCAAAGATTGTTGGTTTTGTAGGAGATGACGGACTCGGTGTGAGGGGTCTCTATGGCGTTGAAAAGTATTATGATACTGAGCTTAGCAGAAATGATGAAGGGGTGAAAGTTAATTTTTTTGCAGATCTTTTTTCAAATATTAAAGTCGATGTAGTCAGTAATAATACGAAAAAACACGGAGATGTCTATTTAACGATAGAAGACAAAGCAGAAAGAATGCTTCACAGTGAGTTACTAAAGGCAAGAGAGACGTGGAAATCAGAAATAGCAGGAGGTATTATTATGGACCCACAAACAGGAGAGATTATCGCAATGGATGTCGTTCCTGGCTACAACGCAAATGAATTTAGTAAGGTAGACGATGCTAGACTTTTCGCGAATCAAATGGTCTCTGGTGTGTATGAAATGGGAAGTATTATTAAACCCCTCACTATGGCGGCAGCACTAGACAGTGGTACAGTAACAGAGTCTACGACATACATTGATACTGGTTTTAGAGAGCTTGATGGCTATAAAGTCAGAAATTTTGATAGTAAAGCTCTTGGTTTAACAAATATGCAGACTATTTTAGACAAATCACTGAACATGGGCATTGTTTTTCTTGTTGAAAAAATGGGCAAAGATCTTTTTCAGAAATACTTTAAAAACTACGGCTTAGCAGAAGAAACTGGGATAGATTTACCGAGTGAAGCAAATGGTTTATCGAAGAATCTTGATTCGAATGTTTTTGTTGATAGCGCTACTGCTGGCTTTGGTCAAGGTATTGCGCTCACTCCTATACAAACAATTAGAGCACTCGCAAGTATTGGTAATGGCGGTAAGCTTGTGACTCCTCATGTCCTTGATAAAATAGTCTATGAAGATGGTACAACGAAAAAATATGAAATAGATCAAGAACCGAAACAAGTATTAAAACCAGAAACTAGCGAGAGAATTTCCCGCATGCTTGTACATGTGGTAGACACTGCTTTAAAAAAAGGTGCGTATAAAATGCCAGAATATTCTATCGCTGCAAAAACAGGGACTGCACAAATATCAAAGCCAGGAGGAGGGTATTATGATGATAGGTACACACACACATTTTTTGGATATTTTCCTGCATATCATCCAAAATATGTAATTTTCCTTTTCCATACTTATCCAAAAGGCGCAGAGTATGCAAGTGCGACATTAACTGATCCATTTTTTAACATTGTAAAATTTTTGATATCGTATTATCAAATTCCTCCAGACAGAGGTATGTCACAGTAGAAAATAGGATGAAATAAAAACATAAGTTCAGTCACCTTTCTTTTAGCTAGTTACTAAATGGTGACTATTATTTCATATCACTATATTTTTTACCTGGGTATCTATAAAAGAGAAGTGGAATAAGTATCAGTGTTAGTATCATAGCAAATGAAAGTCCAAACATAATAGCAAATGCAAGTGGCCTCCATAGTGCCGACACAGTAGTGAGTGGTATCATGCCGATAACTGTCGTGATGGTTGTTAAGAATAGACCTCTTTCAAAACCCCTCCTTCCGGCTACACTTTACTCATGTACACACGAATACATGCATTAAGTGATGAGAAGTTCAGAAGAAAGACGGGGATGAAGAGGAAAACCTTTGAAGTAATGGTAT
>JAYTSG010000049.1:0-6229 GCA_043745785.1 bacterium
AACCCTTTTGTGTCATGTAGCTATTGTAGTTGAAAACCGAAGGTTTTCAAACTTTCCTACAAGGACCTGCGGCAGAGACCGCAGGGAATCGAGTTCAACCTTCATTTTATTCTTATGATAAAAAATATAACAAAATATACCTTAGTCACACTCGCAACTCTCTTTGGTATTACTGCTACTTACTTGAGCAATAAAGCTACGGGCACAAGCGTCCTTACTAATGAGTTTCTTAATAACGGCTTAATCAGTAAGGCTTATGCGGATATACCAGTATCTGACCCTAGTAACCCAATTGATCCAGGTTGTTCAGGGTCTGGGTGCTCAGGAGGTTCTTCATGCTAATAAGTAGTATATATGGACATAAACAATAATAAAAAAAGAATACAAATACTCGGTGGCATGCTTCTCCTTGTAGCTGTTGCTTTTTTCACTTGGAATTTTTTGATGAAAAATGAAACTACTGTCGTTACTCAGAGAAAAAACAGTAAGGAAACTAAACAGTATGATAGTGACGCTGAGAGAAAAGCTTCCGTAGAAAAAGTAGTAGCTTCTATTTCAAAGGATAAGATTCCCAGTCTTTCAGAGTTTTATAGTGATAAATTTTCGGAAGGTTTTAAAGATGCTTATCTCTTGTACAGAAAAGGTGTTTCTACGTACGGTCTCGGGGTCGATAGCGACCAGGCAAAGAATTATATATCACAAGCGCTCACTGCTTTTGCAAAACTTCAAACCAAAACAGATGTGACGGATGAGGAAAAGTCTTTCAGTATCGATGTGATCAATGCTATGTATATTAATATGAGCTGGAATGACAGTATTATGAAATCTAGTGTGTATGCTGTCTCTCCTTTTAAAGAAATGTACGAGAAAAATAGAGCTGATCTGTCTACAAAATATCCATTTTTAGCTACAGCAAAAGATACAGGTAATGCCAATACGAGTCAATCGGCGCTCGACGGTGCGTCGTCACAGCTCACCATGGGGCAGATGAATGATATGGCTTACAAGCTTTCCCCTCATGGTTATCCAGCATTACGCTCGAGAATGAATCATGTTTCTGCGTATCAGAGAGTCTATGCCCTCGATCCGCAGTATGCGAAATTGTCTTCTATAGATCAATTTAAAACAAATTACAGAAACCTTTATACGAAGAAAGAGACACTTGCATTTGAAGAGGAACTTGCTTTGTTAGACAAGAAAGATTTACTCACTTTCCGCATGCGAGGTTCTGCATATGAGATAAACCTAATGAAGGCTGCTATGCTCTATAATCCGCTCGTCATGTATGCCACTTCTAAGGAAGATAAAATCGTCTATCACAAGAAACAGTATGAGGAATACAAAAAAGCTGTTGATGTACTTGGAGGATTAACTCAAGATCCAACGAGAGCAAATCTCTATGTAATGATCACTCTTTTCTATAACGCTTTTATGGTAGATTACGGATATATTGACCATACTAGTGGGTATCTCGACACCAAAACTGTCACAAAGTATAAAGGGGACTCCTTAGCGGTAACCAGATCACTTATCTTTGATGACACTAAGCAGCAAGCATTCAGAAACTATCTCATTAGAGGTAAAGAATTTAGTAAGAGACCTGTAGGTATGGCCACAACAACAGAATACTATGGCGGCAGACCGTACTACGAGCTTCGTGTCCTAGCAGAACAAAAAGGATCTGAAGATATCAAGGACTATCTCATTAAAAATGGTGGATGGCAATTCTAAGAAAGAAGTAAAAAAAAATAAGAGAAAGGAGAAGAATATGGCTAGGGCATCCTGGCCTCTTCTCCTTTCTGAAGGAGAGCTTTTTTTTCTTGAAAAACTATTTATTGGATTTTCTAAGATAGAATGTGTTCGTTCTACTCCTCAAGTAGATGACTTACTTTTAAAGATTAATAAGACTTTGAAAGTAGAAATTGGGACAACGGGTCATAATTTGCTAGTATCTCTTTTTGGTAGTAACTTTTCTGGTCATACAGTAAGGGTTCTTACTACTGAGACTAGGTTACTAAGTAGAGTTATTGTGACGAGTTCTCATTTTGGTACTAATAAAGTAGTAGAGCTTCTTGAAAATTTTTCTCTAGATCAATCTTCAATTCTTTTCATTGCATTACTTTCACTTTCTTCGAAGGAAGAAATGACTTTAGTGACGGTTCCCATGGTAAAAAACTGTCTCTATGAGCTACTGACAGACACACATTTACCATCAGAGACAAAAGCTAAGATTATGTTTTTTGATAAGTATTTTTTGGGAAACAGAGTCGAGACATTCTATGTACCAAAAGATGGAGGACTCTGGACTACAGAAATGGAAAAGGTTGGAAGAGAAGTGTATAGAGAAAATAGTAGCTCACTTTTCTCCGTGCTGTATTATTTACAGTCTGGCACAGAGTAATCATGCTCACATGATATACTTTCCTTATGGGAAAGAACGTGTATCTCGTCAAAAAAGTTGAAAAAAATGAACTCAGTATTCTGATTGCAGAGTATAAGAAAAATGAAAAGTCACTTACTTTTGGTCGCTTTTTTAATGGATATGCTCACAATGATAGTTATTTTCTTGCTATCAGAGACGGCGTTATTACAGAACAAAAGAAAGATGATGAAAGATCTCGTATAACAGGGTATGGTAACGCTCTTGAGTCTCAAGATAGTGTTTATGCAAAAGATTTCCCTGAAACTCTTTTTTATTTACAAACACTTTCCGCCGAATTGCAGGGGTACCTCGCTAGGGTTTCTATGGTGAAGACGCTCGATGAATATCGTTATTTTCCTCATGTTGATAAAGGGTATTATTATCTCTTTCATAAGAGATACCATGTCGTTCTCATTTCATCGGGAAGCACTATGATTTCTGCTGAAAATAGAGAAGAGTTTAAAGGTGGTGATATTTTTTATTTAAACAATTTACAAGTACATAGTGGTAAACACTCACATGAACATGATGAGCGTGTGCATATTATTTTTGATGTACTGCCGTATAATCTTTTTTTGATTATGAGAAGATATTTTCATTGGCTTTTAGTTGAGAGAAAAGTTGCGAATGTTAGCAACATGAATCTTTATGAGGGTTTAAAAGGGTTCTTTTATTTAGTAAAAGCTGTATATCTTTCTTTATTTACTTACAGCAATCAAAAGTAGAGGGAATTCTTCATGTTTACTGAGCTCGAGCAATGTTTGTACTTTTGCCTCACTGAATCCTGCAATAGCTCTTGTTTGTACATCGCACGAAGTAGCTAGTAAGGAAATGTTTTGAAGAAGGATTCCCGCCTCTATAAGGCCTAGCTTTACTCCAAGGAAGTTATATTTAGAGGTATTTCTTTTTGGGGTATAGGTGATAACGATAAAGCTGGTCATACCATTATAAGTATTACCTTCCGTAAAAATGTCTTCATTAAAAATGTCTTCATTTTTTTCAGAGAATTTTTTTATCCTGACTAAGATATCATTCACTTGTGAAAAGTGATAGACACCACGAGGAAGAACTCCCTTGCCTTGTTGTACAAAATAGAGTTCTAATGGGTAAAGAGCGCCACCAGACGGATACATTCTCCTCTTTGATTCTTTATTTTTTTCTCTACTCGCACAAGAGAGTATAAAGAAGATTTCTTCAACAGTAAGCGGTTTATTGAAATAATAACCTGAGACACGGCTGGCGATGAGCGAAACTATTTTATGATGAGAAGTCTCAAGTGAACTTAGTAAGTTTTTTTCTACGCTTACTTTCTCCGATAATTCATATTCTTTGTACATAATAGTGGACCACTCTGGTGGCCACAGAGATGAATCTTCGGGTATTGATTTCTGTGCTCGTAAAAGTCTCAGTATTTCTTGGTGAGTGATGTTCATGGTTAGGGAAAAGGATGAGGAAGTGGATTGAAATCTTTAACACAGAGATCTTTTTTCTTTTTGCTAAGAGCCTTTGCAAGTCTGTCGGAGGAAAGAGTTGCAAGTGGTTCCATGAGATGAAGTTGTAGTGCCTCGGGTAAGAAAACCCTGACTACATGATAGTTAAGTTTTGATAAAATAGGAGAAGTTACTTCGTAAACAAGTACTTTACTAAACTCTGATGTGAGAAGCGGAAGGATTTTTTTGAGTAAATCTTTTTTTGAAACAGCTATGATTTCTTGAAGAGCAAAAGTGCGTAAGGAAACAGTCTTTCCCGAAAGAAAAAAGGAGATATTTTCTTTTGCCCATGCACCACGCCACATACGAATCCGCTCGAGGCGACCTATGGTGTAGTCTGAGAAAGGTTGATACTTTTTGGTTAAAGTAATAACTTCCCCTCTGAAACTAGCATTAATAGGAAGCACACTAATCGCTTCATGCAGTGAAGATCGTATTGCTTCTTCGTATTGACCTGCATCAGTGCCGGCACCCATGCTGACAAAATAAGAGCCCTCTTTTCTTTCATCTTCGAGAACGGTAATAAAGGTCGGGACAGTATAAACGTTTGTCAATATGAGTACATGTACTTTCAGTCCTTTGTTACTGAGATTTTCAATGATGGCGAGTGATTCTTTATTTTGTATACTTTGGTGATCAATTTTCTGGGGTATCTTTTTACAAAGCCAATACAAAAGGAAGGTGTCTCTTTGTAACTCTTCATGAAGACCAGAAAGAATAGCGCTTTCACGACTAAAATGAGCACCTGCACCATTGGTTGTTGGATTGTAAAGGTAAGGTTCATCGTACTCTTTGTATCTCCAGAAGACATATTGAGTGGGGAGAAGAAATATTTTCTTGGTATAGAGGTCTGTCATCTCAATTGTTACAAATTTTGTCGCCTCATTTCTTTGAAAAGAGTAGATATTTTGCACTCTATCTGTTTGTTCTTTGAGGAAGGTTGGAGTATTTTGTAAATGTGAGAGTTTGACATCAGTCAGGGAGATTTTTTCTCTCAAAGTGACTTTTGAATGACTGGGATGATAGAGAAAATATCGTTCGAGTCCTTCTCCGAGAGCTTTTGAAATAGCTACTTCATTTTCATAATCATTTGAAAAATGTGTTGACATACCATGACCACTTGAATTTTCTTTTGTTTTAAAAAATGTAGATGTAGAAAAATGGGGGAAGATATCACATCTCGTTTCGTTAAGAGTAAGCTTGTCAAGTATTCCTTCTTCTTTTAAATACTGAATAATTTGATTGTAAGACGCTTTCACTTTAATAAGGCTATAGGGGAGGTCAAAGAGACTTTTTTTTGAGAAATAGTAGTCAAAACCATTGGTAGGTTCATACAAAGTTGAGGTTATTGCTTTTGAAAGTATTATCGGGTGGCTCATGTATGGTATATAAAAAATAGTTTCTTGTTTGTCAGTATAGTTGAAAGCTATGGCTATGGCTAGGGAAAATGAAAGTGTTATGTGTGAGTTAGTTGCTACTCAAACACGTAGAAGCAGGATATACTTTATAGTATATGAAAAAAATAGTAGCATTCTTCATCTCGTTATTCGTAGTTTTTTCTTTATCAAATGTCTTGTACGCAGCTCCGTCTTCAGTGAGGCAAGTTGACCCAACGATGAATGTGAGTGCTAGTAGTAGTCTAAGAACAACGGCTACTGTCCTTGCCGATGTTAATTTGACTGACGTTTCAGTAACTGAAAAAGAAGGTCTCTACACAGGTCAGTTTTCATTACAAGGAAAAATGGGGATGCAGAGTGATATTACGTACGGAGTAGTAGTAAGAAATAGTAATAACGCTATTATCGAAGCAGTTAAAGTAGGTGAAGAAAAAGTTTTATACGAAGGTGAGATTAAAAGATACAGCCTCATCTATGCCTTGCCGACATATTTTAATGGTGAAATTACGGTGAATATTGAAGCGTATACCAAAGATGGTCTACGACTTGGTTCTCAAAAAATTATTACAAAAAAAATGAATGGTAAAGGCTCCACTCTTTCTTGTGTCAGTCAAGTGAGCGCAATAGCTTGCACAAGTAAAAATAATACAGAGATGAAAATATCACTTCTTGCCAGTGGTCCGCTTGGTCAAGAGATACTGTCGAAAGTACTGACATTTAAGGAAGGAGAGAAGGTGGATATCACAAAGTTAGTTGCGGTTACTTCACCAGGAAATTATTATATCTCACTTGAAAATCAAATAACGAGAGAGCGAAAAATAATACCTTACAATAGACCTCTTTCAAAACCCTCTCTCATAATTATGCATCCCAGCTATAAGGTTAAAGCGTAGAGTGAATCTCCTTCTTCTGTTTCTATA
>JAYTSG010000050.1:0-4977 GCA_043745785.1 bacterium
TACGCTTGGTTGAGAGAATTTTGTTGAGATCCATATGAAGTATCATAAATGAGTATGGTTATAGTATAGGGGATTAATTATTTCCGGACAAGTCTAATACAAAAAACATATGGCAAGTACTTAAAAGCTTGTCAGGAACGCACGGACTAAAAAGTCCGGCGTTTTAATCTCTTATTTTTAATACTAACTTCTTAGGATGTGTCTACTAAAAAAGTTTTTTATACAGCTTCCTTTATTTCATCACACAAGTCACTGGCATGGATGTAAATAAAATATCTTTGAGATTGTGCGCATCAAGTGGCTGTTTTCTAAACTCTAGCAAGCACTCACCCTTTATGAGTAAGAGCGGTACCTTTAAACTAAATGGTATATACCCATACCCGCCGTTATAGTATTGCGTATAAGCCAGTGTAGTCGCTACAGGCACACCATCACGGCGCCGTACCACCACCCACATCGTCCCATTTTCTTTATCAAATAAATCAGTGCGTGCGTATCCAAAAACGGTCATACCTTCTTTAATAGTTTGCCCCGGTACGAGATTGATAGTTTGTATCATCTGAGCAAAGTCAGTTCTTTTCAAAAAGTCATCTGGTACTGTACCTGCAGTCATTATCGATACAGAAGTCTTTCTCGGAGCAGGAAGCCTCAGCTCACTAAAAGCGAGTTTGTTCATGAACCATGCTATATACCCTTTTGGAATAATGAGCTCAATAATAAAAACCATGACAAAAATGACGGCTAGTATTTTACCAGCTTTAAAAGTGTAACTAAAGAGCCATTCGAGTGTTTTCATAGTTAGTGATTGAGACTTTCTTTGCTGCACACACCGTCTGCCCACAAACCTTGTTTACTATTTTTAGCAAAAGCGAGTGCTTCTTTAAAATCTTGTTGATATTTATAGGGATGCATATAAGTATATTCATAAGCATACCCTTCGGCTATCATTTTTCTATTGATCATTTGCCCGTCTTCTAAATAAAGATATGCTAATAGTCTACTATATTTGTCACGCTCACCTTGAGAGGAATCTGTTTCTATGTAGACACTTTTTCCTTCAATCAGACTCTTCATTCTATTACTCGCCTCTTTGCCAAAACATTCTACTGGCTTGCGCGGATCTACTGTTTCTGGCGTATTCATACCTATGAGGCGTATTTTTTCGCTCACTCCATGATAGTCGATAACGACAGTATCTCCATCTACCACTCTTTCCACTACATATTTATCACCCGAAAGCTTTGTGTTCGTAGTAAGGCGTATTTCATCTCGAGTGAATAAATCACCCGGAATAAGCTTGAGCACTTTACTATTACTTTCCTGTAAAAAAGCAAGGACGACGAAAATAGCTAACACGAGGATAAATCTCTTTGCACCATATGGTATAGCATTTCCTCCTCCATGATCTGACATACTCTTAGTATACTAGCAGATGAATGGATTTTCCACTTTTTTAAGCAATCGGTATAAAGAAAAAAGTAAAAGAGTGAAAACAATGAGCAGTATCGTTGTGCTGTCAAAAAAAGAAGCGAGCGCCCCTGTACCAAAGAGTCCCAAAGAAGACAAGAGAGTTAGTGCCGCACTGCCACAAGCGGCACATGACGTCCCAAAAATCGCAAGTAGAGTAGACAGCAGTATCGATGTCTTTTCCATACGTAAAGCCTCATTACGCTCCTTCATATAAGAATAAAAAAAGATTACGATAGCACTCTGAAGAAATGAGATTAAAATCAACAATATAAAACTAGCTAAAGAGAAAGTATTCTGCACGTCATACAGTACTGAAAAAAAGAGTCTCATTTTTTCTATGATATTCAAATCATCAAAAGAAAAAACAGTGAGGGCATTTCCTCCATTTCGGATCGAGAAAAAGAGTGTCATAAAAAAGACAAAGAAAAGCGAAATGTGTGCTTTTTTAGTTGAGAGTTTATGGATGAAGAGCTTCAGAGCGGTGTGCAGAGTATTCACATTCCTAGTATAGCAAATACTTTACTTTCTATCCCCAAGTAATGTTTCAAATTCTTCTATTTCTTTTTCAACAATAGCCGACCATTCTACATCACCTTCTTTCATACCACGGAGTTTGACTTTAAAATTGATATAGAGTGGGTACAAAAGTTCACTATTTTCTTCAATAATAACGGCAAATTCTTCTTGTTCTTCTACAGAAAGGTATCCAAGACCAAGTAAAAATGCTCTTTGTTCTTCAAAGGTGAGAGTGGACTGATTAAGAATAGTTTCGAGACGTTCTTCAATTGCCATATATAGTATGACGCATTATATCACGATAGACTTATTTTGTCAATTTAATTCCTGTAGACTGACCTTGTGCCGAAATAGCCATCGATGCTACTTGAGTCATCAGCATAATAGCTCTTGAAACCCGAGTATCTCCGAGTGATCGTAGACTTTCTTTTTCTTCATGCATTCTTTCCTTTTGCATTTCACTCATACCAACACTACGCACTGTATCTTCAGCATTTCCTATAACAGACTTGAGTGTGTGATTGAGTGACATAAAATAAGTAGTTAATAGAGATGAGTATACTCCCCTCTTTGTCTATCGCGCAAGTATATCTTTTGTGTTATAATGCGATGCACGTTATTGATAAGTCACAAAAGAGTTTTTCAGTAACGAACGACATAAAAAGTAACATTTTCTACTTCGAAAAACAGATAGTAAGTATTAAATATTTCTTTTTTTATATATTGATTCTTGTTGCACGTATCATCTAATGCTTCCGATTTTTTAGATTACACTGAATCTATTTACATCGTAATTCCAAAGTTAGTAAACTGAGGTGTCGCACATCAAGATAAGCTCGCAAAAGTACTGAAGTAAAGGTAAAAAGCAGTGCAATAAATAATATTAGGATATCGTCTAATGCTCCCGATTTCTTAGATTGTACTCAATCTGTGAATGAGCACATTCACCTACTAGGTTGAAACCGCAGTTCCGAGGCTAGCAAGCCGAGGTGTAGGACATCCGGCTTTACATCACAAAGTTTTTGTTAACATCATAAATAAACAGTGCAAGTAAATAATACTGGGGTATCGTCTAATGGTAGGACATCAGGTTTTGGTCCTGAGTATCGAGGTTCGAGTCCTTGTACCCCAGCTCATCGAGAATTTCGCCTTTTTCAACCTCCCTCACGAACGGTTTTCTGGCTTTAATACTGAGTTTTTTGTCTGCTAGAGTGAGGTTCGAACCTACGGTTTCGAGGATTAATCTTTTCACTTCCATATCTCCGTACTCAAACCAAATAAGTGCTTGTTTCCTCAGTAAAATCACATCTTTAACGGGTTCGAACCATAACTATAGTGAGATCAATTTCAGGAAATTTTTTAATAACCTTTTTTTGCAATTAATTTGCATCTATATTTGGATCAATACCAATCATGGACTCGACTACGTATAAAACTTTTATCATTACTTTTTGAATAAAACTCCCCCGATCAGACACCTCCCCTCACTCACTCCGTTCGTATCAACCGGGCATCTATAGGAACTGCTCCGCAAGGATTATTGAAAACCGAGGGTTTTCAAATTTTCCTACAAGGGCTTGAAGTAGGCACCGCAGGGAATCGAGTTCAACAGAAAAGAAAATGACTGACCTTTCTTTTAAAGAAAGGTCAGTCTCTCTGAATATGCAGAGCTAAACTATTCCCCCATTTTCGTATCTTAGTTGTCATATAAAAAGTATATACAGTGTACCTAGACCTGTGAAGCAGAGGCTACAGAGAATAACTCTCACTACAAATGCGCACCCTACGGGTGCGCTTTTGTAGTGAGAGTTATTCTCTTATTTCTTCCTATTTCTTCTTCGTAAAATACGTCAGTAAATTACTAGCGACAAAAATAGAAGAATACGTTCCCACTATCATACCCACAATAAGTGTTATTGAGAAAAAGACGGTTGCCTTTGGTCCATACATAGCAAGCACAGTGAGTGCGAGCACCACAGTGAAAGAAGTATTGATTGAACGAGTAAACGTTTGTCTCAAACTTTTATCAACAATAGATTCGAAATCTTTCTTTTTATTGTTCTCTTTCAAGTTTTCCCTGATTCTGTCAAAGACGACAATTTTATCTGAAATAGAAACACCAAGTATCGTAAGTAGTGACACGATAAAGAGCGTATCTACTTCTGCACCGTAACGATATGAAAGGTACGCATAAATACCCGTTGGTATGAGCATATCATGGAGCAGGGTCACCAGTGATGCTATTCCATATTTCCATGAAGAGACAGGTTCTGATACTTTACGAAACGTGAAAGCAATGAAAGCAAGTATAGCAAGGCAAGCAAGCGCTATAGCAATAAGAGCTTTTTGCTTCATCTCTTTCCCAAGTGTCGGACCAATAGCCATTACCCCATCTTGTTTGTAGGTACTACTTGCATTTGAAAGAAACCCTTTCAGTTCTGAAACCATAGCATCATACCCTTCTGTTCCTACTATTTTATAATGCTTGTTACCGAGATCATAAACAGTCACTCCTCTTTCTTCAATAGTAACTTTATTTTTTGCGAGGACATCTTCTTTATCATAGGACACTTCAAGGACAGTCCCCCCTGTAAAATCTATCCCTGGCTTGATACCATAATGACCAATCAGATACAGCGAGCCAAGTGACATAGCTACCGCTATTCCAATAAACAATTTTTTATATTTTGTGATACTCATACAGGATTATTTACTGAAACCACTACCGAATAAAAAGTTCGTAACTCTTCCTCTCTTTTTTGGCAATAATACAAGAAGAAACACCTTAGAAATAAACTGTGCCGATACGAGAGAAATGATTGCTCCTAAGAAAAACGTAAACGCAAACCCTTTCACTACAGAAGTTCCTAGCGAAAAAAGGATAACCGAAACAATGATGGCAGCAAGATGTGAGTCTCTAATAGAAGTCCACGCACGGTCAAATCCAGTTTTCAATGCTTCTTCAAAACCTTTACCTGCTTTCAACTCTTC
>JAYTSG010000051.1:0-14987 GCA_043745785.1 bacterium
ACCAACTCAAGATTTCATACCAATCGAAAGCGTTCGTGATGGAATTATACTACTTAAAAACGGAGAGTATCGTTCTATTATTATGACGAGCTCTATTAATCTTTCACTCAAAAGTGATGACGAACAATCCGCTATTTATCTACAATTTCAAAATTTACTAAATTCTCTCGATTTTCAAATACAGATTTTTGCGCAGTCCAGAAGACTCGACATTAGACCATATCTTACTCTACTTGAAAAAAGACACACTGAAGTCAAAGAAGACCTCCTTAAAGTACAGATAACAGAATACATCGATTTTATAAGAAAATTTACTGAGGAGTCAAATATCATGACCAAACATTTTTTCGTTACCATTCCTTATCTACCACTTTCGGCTGTTAGTTCAAGTAAAAGCAATCCCTTTACAGGTACCCAAAAAAGTAAAGACGATTTTGAACAAATAAGAGTACAAATAGGTGAACGTATTTCACTAGTCACACAAGGGCTGAACCGTGTTGGAATACGCTCCGTTGTACTTAATACCGAAGAAGTTGTCGAATTATTTTATAAAGAATTTAACCCGGGAGAGCAGGATCACGCGTCTGTTCCAACAATACAATAACTATGGGACTATTTGATTTTTTTTCACAAGGGCAAGCAAATAAAGGGGCTAGTGAGATAGCTCCTATTTTACCAGATCAGGTTTATAAAGCAGCCGAACTACAGCTGAAAGATCTCCTGGCGCCAGCAGCACTTGGAGTTCAAGCAAAGCATCTCAATCTGGGAGATAGTATGGTCAGGTCATATTTTGTTGTATCGTATCCACGTTTCCTTACAGACAGTTGGCTTAGTCCGATCATCAACCTTGATAAAATTTTTGATGTTTCTATCCATATTACTCCGCTTGAAACGGGAAAGATTATGAAAGACTTTCAGAGAAAAGTTGCTGAAGTAGAGAGTCAAATGATACAGCGTGATCAGGCGGGTATGGTACGCGACCCAAGTCTTGATGTAGCCTACGAAGATCTAGAAGACCTTCGCGACGACCTTATTCAGGCTTCAGAAAAAATGTTTGAGGTCGGTCTCTATATTTCTATTTATGGTACGACTGAAGAAGAAATACGAAAAACGGAGAATGAAATCAAGGGAATACTGGACAGTAAACTTATTTATATGAAGCCTGCACTTTTTCAACAAGAAGAGGGGTTTAAGACAGTGCTTCCTATATTAACTGATGAAATTAAAATAGTTCACAAACTTAATACTTCACCATTGTCCTCTTTTTTCCCTTTTGTTTCTTTCGACCTCTCCTCGACTAATGGCATTTTGTACGGTTTAAATAGACATAATGGTAGTCTTATTCTCTTTGATCGTTTCTCTCTAGAGAATTATAACTCCATCATTTTCGCCAAGTCTGGTTCTGGTAAAAGTTACACAACTAAACTTGAAATATTACGTTCTTTAATGTTTGACACCGAAGTTATCATCATTGACCCTGAGCGTGAATACGAATACCTGGCAGAATCTGTCGGTGGACGATACTTCAATATTTCTCTCACGAGTGAGCACCATATCAATCCATTCGAACTTCCTACTCCAGGAGAAGACGAATCCCCTTCCGAAGTGCTCCGTGCTAATATCATTAATCTTGTTGGACTTTTCCGTGTGATGTTAAGCGGTCTCTCTCCCGAAGAAGATGCAATCGTCGACCGTGCTATTTCTGAGACATATGCTCTCAAAGACATCACTGGCGACACAGACTTCACCACACTCGAACCACCTCTCCTTTCAGACTTTGAAACAGTATTGTCCGGTATGGAAGGGACAAAGAGTATACTCGCGAAGCTTTCAAAATACACCACAGGATCATGGTCTGGCTTCCTCAATCAAGCATCGAATGTCGATATCGAAAAAAAACTCGTCTGTTTTTCTATACGCGATATGGAAGACGATCTAAAGCCGGTAGCGATGTATATGATTACTCATTACATCTGGAACGCAGTTAGAAAAAATATTAGAAGAAGAATACTTGTTGTCGATGAAGCATGGATCATGATGCGTAACGACGACACTGCGTCTTTCCTTTTTGGACTAGCGAAGCGTGGAAGAAAGTATTTTCTAGGATTAACTACTATCACTCAAGACGTAGGAGATTTCCTCCGTTCTCCCTACGGATTACCTATTATTACGAACTCATCAATACAACTACTTCTTAAGCAATCTCCTTCTTCTATCGATCAAGTACAAAAAACATTCAATTTAACCGATGAAGAAAAGTTTATGCTTCTCGAGTCTGGCGTCGGGGAGGGTATTTTCTTTGCAGGACTCAAACACGTAGCCATCAAAATAGTTGCTTCTTATACCGAAGACCAAATCATCACCAGTGACCCTTCACAAGTACTAGCTATACGTAAAATGAAAAAAGATGCGAGCACTGTATAAAAAACAAAAAATCTTCTTTTCTCTAGGTTTAATACTCTATCTATTTTTTCCTGCTTCTCTCTTTGCAGACACTAACATGACAGGTCAAATAGATTATATTCCAGCCAATCCAAAACCATTTGATAAAGTTACCATGACACTCAAAAGTTTTTCATTTGAAGCTGACGCTTCAACCATTTCTTGGTACATCAATAAAACATTAATTAAAAAAGGGCAAGGTGAAAAAACTCTCACTCTTCCTCTTGGAGAAGCAAATAAACCTTTTTTTGTAGGGGTACATGTGATAACCCCAAGTGGAGAGGTCTTTCAAACATCTACTCAAATCAGTCCTCATTTCACTCCACTGCTTACTGAAGCACTCGAAGGGTATACACCTCCTTTTTACGAAGGTCGCGCATTGCACGGAGAAGGAGCAAAGGTGAGGGTTGTTGCTTACCCAATAGTCAGCGAGGATGACATCATTATTAATAAAAAAGATCTTATCTATAAATGGCAAGTCAATACCATACCTTTTGTGCAAGCAAGCGGTCTCGGTAAAAATTCTTTCGTAGTGAGACAAGATGAGCTTGAAGAAGAAAACACAGTTGTTGTTGATGTGACTTCTCAAACAGGAGGGTCCATTTTACAAGAAAAGACTAGCGTCAAACCGTATGAACTATCTCCATTATTTTATCTCTACGACCCACTTTTTGGTATCGATTTATCAAAAGCGTTTGAAAGTGTTGTTAGTGTCACAAAACCTATAAAACTTTTCTATTCCCCTTATAATTTTGCCTATTCAAAACAATATACTTACTTCAACTGGTCGCTCAATGGTCTACCCATCAGTACAGACACTGATTTTTTGGTGAGTCTTATACCGACACCAAACAGCAAGGGGTCAAATACTTTAAATCTGACGGCGAGTAGTGATAAAAAACAGTTACAAAGCCTCGACTCTAGTATTTCTGTCGATTTTAACACTACACAAAACAATGAATCAAACTAATATTTATCTAACACCTGAGGTGCAAGCATACACCAAAGCAAATCAGAATCCCACATTAGGTGATTTGGTTTCTGTAACAACAACACAAGTAGTGAGTTTCATTCTTGTTGTAATAGTGTTTACTGGTATGATTTATTTTCTGAGAAAAACATATGCCGGCGCTAATCTTGGAGGTGTCTCTAGTAGTAAGGAGGGTTTACGAAGAGTTGGTGGTGCATTACTAGCGGTAGTTGTAGTTATGGGAGTCTTTTCTTATCTTGGTATACTCGGAAAAATACAAGAATTAACATCTCTGGGTGCGACAGCTTCGAATCAATCTGCAGAACTTACTAAACCAACGCTACTAGTTACAGAAACAGATGCTGGTGCCGGACCCGTTATCCCTTCAGGTAATCAAGGAGCTCTCCTTGAAATGATGAAGGCTACCGAGAAAGAAAATAGGTCAGTCCTTGCTGCACAAAAAATAAGTATTAATACCGGACCTTGCACTACTGTCGGTCAGACGGGTTGCACTTCGGTAGGAGGAATGTCTAATATCACTCTTGCTATGCTAGCGAAACTGAAAAAGGACTGTGCTTGCGATGTCACAGTGAGTGGTGGCACTGAATGGTGGCTACACTCAGCTTCGACCAAACATAAACCAGGGAATGTTACGGCTGTCGACTTACACAAAAGTAGTACTTTGGACCCTTATATAAAATCAGTCTTTACAAAACAATCTGCCACTAGGAGCACTTGTTTTGCAAACTATAGTTGGAATGGTTTTGTTTTTTGTGATGAAAAATCTGCTGCTGCTCATTGGCATGTACAGCCACTATAACAATTTTCTTGTTATACTAAACACACATGAAAAAGTTTCTCTATTTCCTTCTCTTTCTTTTACTTGTATCTCTCGGTATTTTCTTGTATTGGTATTTTCAAGAAAAGGGAAGTGTTCCTAAAATTCTCAATTTTCCTTCTAATCCGTTTGGATTTTTTACGAATAACGATCCCCCTATTAAAAGAGGAGAGGCAAATCCAAATAAAGGAAGTGACTCTAGCAGTTCGAGCACTACCATCATTATTCCTGAGAGTGAAAAGCTTTTTGAGAAAATTTGGGGGGACCCTGTTGCTGGATATTCTCTCATCGATTTTACTACCTATGAAAGTACTAGCACCGAAATCAGAGGTAAAATAATATTTAAAGAAGTTGCTGTCGCATCTAGCACTCTTATCCTTTTTGTCGACAGGGCAACTGGTCATGTTTACAAAAAAACTGCTTTTTTTGGAAAGAATCCAACACAAGTAGCTAACACTACCATACCTGGAGTATACGATGCTTATTTCTTTAATGGAGGGTCTGAGGTCTTTCTACGCCGCTTACGTTCTGGGGACAACACTATCATCAGCGTTAAAGCAAAGTTACCACCACTCTCTTCTCTTCTTACTCTACCCCTTAAAAGCATACAGAATCTTCCTGAGAATATTATTAGTGTTGCTGTCGACGATAAAGGTGAAGAAATATCTTATTTAGTTAAAACAAGTAGTGGAAGCACCTTATACACCATACGTGATGGCATTACTCAAAAGGTAAAGGATTATGATCTTTCCGAACTCTCTCTTCTTTATACTGGAAAAACGCTTGTTCTAGCGCAAAAGCCATCAGCCTTTGAAAAAACATATCTCCTCTCTTCCGACGAGAAAAATATATACGGGGGGCGTACTGGTCAAAAAATACTTTTCTCTGAAAAAGGAAGAGGGACGTATCTCTCTTCCTTTTGGTCGAATGTTGGCCTTACTCTTTTTACGAACAATCTTTCAAACACTAATACACACACTTATGCTATAAAAACGCTTGCCGACAAATGTATTTCCTCAAAGGTTGGCAACTACTTTTTCTGCTCCGTGCCAAATGTCTTACCTATTATCCCTTTCGGTCTGCCTGATGATTGGTATAAAGGTTTACTTACTTTTAATGACTCCCTCTACGTCATAGACACAGTGCAGTTTGGGGAAAATAGGCTCGCCAGACTTGAAGACGAGCTTGGTGAAGAGTTTGACCTCGTGAAACCAGTTGTGAGCACTGGTGATACCTATCTAGCCTTCTCCAATAAAAAAAATGGATCCCTCTGGCTTGCTAGACTTCTCAAGCTAACACTCCGCTAAAACAAGCATGGACTCTATTCTTATCAATCAAGGAAATAATGAGATCTTTAGTCTGCCGAAGAACACTCCTCTCTCTGAGGTTTTTACTATTTTTTTTAAAAACACAGTTGGTTTTATTCTTGTTGGTATCGTTATTTTTATTCTTTATAAACTTTTTAAATACTCTCAAAGCGACACTTCTAGTGGAAAAAATGAGGGTAAAGAGGGGCTTACCGTTGGGTTGACTTTACTTATAGCTGTCGTTTTTGTTGTTGGAACTTTTCTTTATCTCTTTCCCAATCTTTTTACTTTTATTGATTTACCTGCTATTGGAACATCTTCTAAAACAACAATAGGTGAACCTACTATTCAAACTGGTATCAATATCTTAACTCCCACAAAGATAGTGTCGCTAGGCGGCGAAAACTCAACTAAATGTGCTAATCCTCAAACATTTTTAGAGGCTCAAAAAAATGGTATACAAGTATGTTCTGCAACTTTATGCAACAAAATATGCCAATTTGATCCATCAATAAAAAAAATAGTTATTGACGAAGCTCAAAAAGCAGGTGCTGATTACCGTCTCCTACTCGCCCTTATTTGTCAGGAATCAAGTGGCAAAGTAGATCCACCACCTCATAAAAATGAGAGTGATGGTACTTATGACTGTGGCATAATGCAAATAAATAATGGAATTAAAAATAGTAATTCCTCACAACCTTGCTCAAGCGAAATAATAAACCCTTTAACAAATATTCAGCAAGGAATAAGATTGTATCAACAAAAACTCTCAGCTGTTTCAAAATACAAATACAATGGAGTGTCTCAAGAAGCGATGGCTCTTGCCAACTATAACTGCTGTGGAACTGAAGGTAGTCCCAATCAGCCAAGCAATGACTGTAGTATAAAAAATGGTTTTCCTTATGATCTACCAAAGTGGGCTTGTCCTATCAATCCCGGGGGTTCAAAAACAAATATGTGTTTCGTTAAAAATTACAGCTGTAATGTCCTTGCTTGCGCAAAGAACTATTAATGTAAAAACATTGAAAATACCTCCTTTAAAATGAGTCTTATTAAAAGAACACCTCTTTTTTAAGAAAATATTTTACTCAAGTCATTACATCTCTTTCAAAACTCTTTTTTTGGTATCACCTTAAGCGGAGACTGTGTTTACATAGTAGTATGATACATACTTACCTTCAAGAGTGTCCAGGACGTGAATCTACAACCTAGCAAGTTCGTCCTAGGGGCACTAGTTCGCACCAAGTGTGAACTTACTAGTTCGCACCAAGTGTGAACTTACTAGTTCAGGAATGACAAGAAGAGAAAGCTTTGAGACTTTTGAAAGAGGTCTACTATCATAATCTTAAATACTAAAAATTAAAAACTCAGAGTATTCTTTATGATCGTACACTACCTCATAGAGTCAACTTGTTGACGTAATATAAACCGACAGCAGTCAGAAAAAGAACCATGATACTTGAATGATATAATCTTAAGGATTAGATTTAACACTCCGTGAAGTAAGCCCCGAGAGATTTATTTTCCCTTTCTTCTCTCCACCTAACAAATGCAAATTAATAAAATAACTCTGCATAATACCAATCAAATTACTTGTTATCCAGTAAACACCTATAGCAGCAGGGAAAAATGCTGCCGTAATTCCTGTTAAAAGAGGGAAGACATACATAATTTGTTTTTTCATCATGTCGTTAAACTGAAATGCAAAAGAGTCTTTATCATCATCTGTTTTTGGCCCTGATATCATCGCTTTTGTCTGTATTTTAGCAAGAAGAAAATAACTCGCTCCCGTTAAAAACCCAACCAATATATATTTTTTGCTTACATCAAAAACTCCAAAAGCAAGAGTGCTTACAGATTCTGGAAAATGCATAAAAGAATATAAATGTTCAGGACTATTCACTATCCCCTTAGAAAAAATTAAATAGAGAGCAATAAAAATAGGAATTTGTAAGAAGATAGGAACAATACTTGCAAACGGTTTAATGCCCTCCCTTTTATATATTTCCATCGTTTTAAGTGCTATATCTTTTTGTTCAGTATGTTTTTTCTTCACATCTTTAATTTCCTTTTCTACTTTCTTCATTTTATGCTGAGTCACTGCTGAACTTTTATTCAGTGGGTAAAGCACTATTTTAACCAAAATAGTAAGTAATACTATAGAAACACCTACATCAGCATGAGGAGTTGCTTGTAAAAAAAGAACAAGGAGATTATAGAGTGGATTATAAAATAAAGTGGAAAACATATTATAGTGTTGCTAAATAAGCTTGTGTTTCTTTAATAATGGGTAAAATGCTGTCACTTCCGGTATTTTTCTTCGGATAAAAAAGAATGGTGTAACTTTTTTGTTCAACTTTATTCTTAAGAGTTTCATATAGTATACGATAAAAAAGCCTTCGTACCTTGTTTCTTTGTACTGCCAACTTAAAAGTCTTTGAACTAATAACCACAGCGTATTTATGTGAGTAAATATTACTCTTTTTAGCATCAAAATACACACCTCTATACAAAGAAAAACGCCCCACATTCTTGAGTTCTTTAGTTGTGAGGCGATTTTTCTTTGCGAGCATATTTATACTGATAACTTCTTTCTTCCTGAGATCCTTCTTCTCTTGATGATATTTCTACCACTAGTCGAAGACATTCTCACGAGAAACCCGTGAGTAGTACCTCGTTTCTTGCGTTTTGGCTGATATGTTTGAGACATAGAACAATTCTACATAAAATTAGAAAAATTGCAACTTTACTCCTAGGAGCTACCACTATATACTACGCAAATGGATTATCAACAACTGTGGAACAGTGTCCTCTCACAAATAGAACTTGAACTATCGAGAGTAAACTATAATACGTGGTTTAAAAACACTCGTATCGTTGATTATAAAGAAGGTGAAGTGGTTATAGGTGTTCCAAATGAATTTGTTAAAGACTGGTTACTTCAAAAATATCATAAGTTTATTCTTCGTATCTTACGTACTATTCATGAGGGGGTACGCTCTGTTGTTTTTATTGTAGTTAAACATGATCAAGTAAAAAAGAATGGTATGGTGAGTTCCCCTCATCAGACTCTTCCTCTCTCAGATTTATATATTAATAAAGACGATGGACTCAACCCTCGTTATACTTTTGATTCTTTTATTGTTGGACCTTTTAATGATGTAGCCTTTGCTACATCACAAGCTGTTATCAATAATCTTGGAATCCTCTACAATCCATTCTTTCTCTATGGAAATACTGGACTTGGAAAGACTCATCTCATGCAGTCTATAGGAAATGCTGTTAAGAAAAAATATCCAGATAGAAAGATATTTTATACCTCACTTGAGAAGTTTTATATGGATCATGTCAATTCTATTACCCTTAATAAAATAAATGCTTTTAAAGAAAAGTATCGTAAATATGATGTTTTCATTATGGATGATATACAATTCATCACTGGAAAAGAAAAAACACAAGATGAACTTTTTCATCTCTTTAATGCCTTATACGAAAATAATAAACAAATTATTTTTTCTTCTGATAAACATCCAAATTTTATAGTCGGACTCGAGGAACGACTCCGTTCACGTTTTAATCACGGAATGATTGTCGATGTTACTATTCCTTCACTTGAATCACGTCTCGCTATTATTAAAGCAAAAGCAAAAGGATATGAAGATAAAGTAGGGGAGGAAGTACTACAATATATAGCTGAAACAATACAAGGAAATATTAGGGAACTTGAAGGAATAGTACTTTCATTAATAGGGCAGGTTAGTGCAAGACAGGCAGTTATTACTATAAACGATGTAAAGGTAATTTTAAAAAATAACATTAGAACAAAAAAATCTATTTCTATTCCTGATGTTGTTAAACTCGTTTCTGATTACTATCAAATTTCAGAGTCTTTTATTTACAAAAAAACTCGTCGTAAAGATATAGTGAGACCGAGACAAATTGTCATGTATGTACTTCGTGAAGATTTTGATATTTCTTATCCAATGATTGGTGATAAATTAGGTGGTCGTGATCATACAACAGTCATACACTCTTACGAAAAAATAAAGAAAGAATTAAAAGATGATCCACATCTCTCAAAAGAGATAGACGATATTAGAGCGTTACTTTTGTAATGGAAAAAACATATTTTATTATTCTTTGTACTACCTCTGTAAAAATATTTTTACAGAGGTAGTACTTGTATAACTCTGTGTATAAGGTATGTATAAGTTAGTAATAAACTACTTTTAAGTTAAGGATAACAGCTCATTTATTCACAATATTTTTAAAATAAGTTTCATTATCAACAATTAAACGTAATATAACGTAAACACAATTACTAGTTAACTATCTTAAAAAGACATCTAATAAAGGATTATTAATCATTTTCCACGGTGTACACAAGACTATACTTATTATCATTGTATATATATACTATTACTATGAAATTCGAATGTACGACAATCCATTTTTATAATGCAGTGCAACAAGTTAGTAAGGCTCGTTCAAAGAGTATGCTTAACCCACTACTACAATGTATTTCTTTAGAAGTAGAAGATTTTAACTTAATAATAAGAGCTACTAATTTAGAAATCGTTTGTGAAAAAAATATTAATGTAAAAGGTATACAAAATGGTTCATGCTTACTCAATGCTGAGACTTTAGTGAAAGTGCTCTCTCTACTTAATAAAAATGAAGCTAGTATTTCTTGTGAAGTCATAGAAGGTGTCTTTACTATTACCTCTGGAAAAGATGTGCTTGAAATTAAATTGTTTCCAAAAGAAGATTTTCCAAAACTACCAAGAAAAGGGAATATAATCCTTTCTATAGATGCTCAGGTTTTTAGTGCACTTGTTCGTGATGTCTCCTTCTGTTCTGCTACTACCGATATTAAGCCAGATATTGCCTCTGTGTACGTCTATATTAAAGAAAACACACTTTATACCGTGGCGACGGATTCTTATCGCTTAGCTGAGTCAAAAATACCTCATGAAGGAGAAGATTTTTCTTTCTTGCTGTCAGAAAAATATACACAAGATGTTTTATCTATTATAGATCAAGAAGGAGGATTACTTGATTTTTCACTCAGTGAACACTTACTTACTGTTTCTACTGATACTCTTACTATGTCATTAACTACAGTACTTGGTCAGTTTCCTGATTACAAACAGCTCTTTCCAAGGGACTTTTCTACGAAAGTTACTTTAAGGAAAGATGATTTACAAAAGACTTTAATACTTAGTTCTTTCTTTACTGAACATTACAATACTACCCATTTAGTTATTGAAAATAATATCTTAACTATTAGTAGTAAAAATGAACATGTTGGATCAATGACAAAAGCTCTTTCCGTTAAAAAAGAAGGGGAAGATTTAGAGAGTTACTTTAATAATAAATATTTTCTTGAAGTTTTTTCTCACCTCCTTGGTGATGAAATATCTCTTTCTTTTACTGTTAAAAATAGACCACTTTTTATTATCTCAAACGGGAGAAATACCTACACGTATCTCTTAATGCCAGTCAATAAATAATACAAGTATGGAACTTTCACTTTTTGTAAAATATCAAATACTAATAAAAGAGACAGCAAATAAAAAAAAAGAAATTATTACATTACTTCAAGAGAAAACAGGACTTCTTTTAGAAGAAAAGAGTTTAATACTATTTGAAAAAAAAATAATAGTTAGATTATCTTCTTCACAAAGAGCTATTTTTAGTATAAAGAAAGGAAAACAAATACTTGAAGAAGCTGGTTTTTTTATTTCATTCTCTTGAGAATAGAGAGTAGTATTACTGCACTAGTATTGTTTGGGGTATCTCTATGACAGTGTTGGTTGCTGTTTGCTGTAGAGTAAATGGATTAAAAACAGTGCTTGTAGCAACTCCACATAACATATTTTCATTAATATAGTTCATAACAGGAATTTTCCAAAGCAAATATTGAGATTCATTCTGTTTGTCTAGTTCCGTTGGAATGGTGTCACTAGTAGGATTATCTTTATTTAATTGACCTAGAATAGTGTCAGGATTACCATTGTTACAATAATCACCACGTAGTATTGGTTTTGTGGAAGTGTTTGGTATAGGATCTTTAAAATATTCAATCTCTTTTCCTTCTAAAGCTATATTCATAGCTTTATGCCAAATAGGAGCAAGAAGAGCACCAGACACTTTTTTTTCAACCGGACTATTATCATTATTTCCTGCCCACATACCAAGCACTAATGAAGGAGTGTACCCTATAACCCAAAGATCACGATAGTCGTTAGTAGTACCTGTTTTGACCGCTACAGGTCTATTTTTAAAGTAGAGAGCAGAAGCTGCTCCGTAAGATGGGGTTCTCGCTACATTATCTGAAAGAATACTCGTAATAAGAGATGTTGTGTTTTCAGAAAGTACACTTTTTTTTGTTGTTTGAAAGCTTTCATTAATTTCACCAGTCACTTCCTTTACAGAAAGAATTGAAAGAGGTTTAGTATAAATACCATTATTTGCAAAGACTCCATAAGCGGAAACCATATCAAAAAGAGTTACTTCACCTCCACCAAGCACTAAAGAAAGACCATACCTATTTGGGTCATTAATAGTGGATAATCCCATTTTATTTGCCAAGCTGATAGCTTTATTTATACCGGTCAAGTAAAGTACTTTTACTGAAGGAATATTTAGAGATTGAGCGAGTGAATTTCGTAAGCTAATAGGACCTCTGAAAGCATTGTCGTAGTTATTTGGTGAATAACAAACCGAGGATGCTTTTTTATTTGGATTAAGTGGATTTCCTTCAGCATCACAAAGACTACTAAACTCTGTTTTTACATCAAAAAGGACAGTTTCAGGAGTGTATCCTTTTTCAAATGCTGCCGCATAGACAATCGGTTTAAAGGAGGATCCTGGTTGACGACTAGCTAGCGTAATATTATATTGACCATCAATATCAGTATCGAAAAAATTTCTCGACCCAACCATAGCAAGAATTTGTCCAGATTTTGGATCAAGTGCTACTAGACCAGCATTGGTTGCTTTATTCTTAAGAAGACTACTAAAAGTTTCATCTTTTACTAATGTTTCTAATTTCTTTTGCAAATCATAGTCGAGTGTTGTAATTACATGTAGTCCTCCATTAAGCACTACATCTTTTCCATATTTTTCTTCAAGGTATTCTCTGACAGAAAAAACAAAATGAAGCCCAATCATATCATTACCTCTTTGTGGTTTGAAGAGTATGTTTTCTTCTTGAGATTTTTCTTTTTCTTCTTTTGAAATAAAACCTTTCTCATACATTTTATCGAGTACTAAATTTTTTCTTTTTTCGAGCATATCCCTGTGTTGTCCATAAGGGGAGTAATAAGTAGGAGCTTGTGGTAAAGCGGCTATATAGGCCGATTCAGTGATAGAAACATTTGTAGATGTCTTTCCAAAATAAGATTCAGCAGCTTCTTGTACACCATAGATAGTTCCCCCATAAGGATTCTCATTAAGGTATATTTCAAGTATAGAATCCTTAGAAAGAGTTTTATCAAGTTTAATAGCAAGAATTATTTCCTTTAATTTTCGAGAAATACTTTTTTGTCTAGTAAGTAATGAGTTTTTAACTACCTGTTGAGTAATAGTAGACCCACCTTGTGTGTATCCACCAGTAGTAATATTAATATAAGTAGCACGAAGGAAAGAAAGTGGACGAAATCCATTATGTGTATAAAAATCACCATCTTCAATAGCTACTGTTGCATTTTTTATGTAAGGACTTATTTTATCAAAATCTACATTAGTTCTTCTGACATTTTGATAGAGGTCATAAAGTACAATTTTTCCTGTTCGGTCGTAAATTTTAGTTGAATTAGAAACTTGTCTATTTTCAAAGGTACTAAAATCAGGAATATCAAGCCTTGAGACCCAAATAAAAAAACCAGCAATGAGAAGAAACCCTAAAGAAAAAAGAACAAAAAGTAAACCTTTCAAAAAAGAAAAAAGTTTTTTCTTTTTCTTTTTTCCATGATGATGATCGCTATTTTGAGAATGATGACTATTCATATAATTATACTAACACAATAGCCTATAAAAATGAGACATGTTAGTATTACTATATATGGATAAGATAATAATTGATGAAGCAAAAATAGAAGAACTGCTAACACGGGGAGTAGAAGATGTACTCATTAAGGAGGATTTTAAAAAAGATCTCTTCTCAGGAAAACAATTACGTATAAAATTTGGCATAGACCCAACTGGACCAAAAATCCATATCGGCAGAGCTATACCACTTCGAAAGTTACGTGAATTTCAAAGATTAGGACATCAGATCGTCTTAGTAGTTGGAGATTTTACCGCCCAAGTGGGAGATGCTTCAGATAAGACAGAAAAGCGTCCGATGCTTACTCGTTCAGCTATCGATGAAAATCTTAAAGATTATAAAAGTCAGATTTCAAAAATTATTGACCTTTCGAAAACTGAATTTGTTTATAATAATGATTGGCTTTCCAAACTTACTTTTTCTGAAGTGACAGCTTTAGCGGAGTGTTTTTCTGTACAGCAAATGCTCGCACGAAGAAACTTTAAAGAACGTTATGAACAGGGTTTAGAAATCTCACTGCGAGAGTTTCTTTATCCAATTATGCAAGGATATGACTCAGTCGCCATTAAAGCGGATGTTGAAATTGGTGGTTTTGATCAACTTTTTAATTTAAAAGCAGGAAGAGTTTTACAAGAACACTTCTCTATGCCAAAACAACATATCATGGTGGGTACTATGCTCGAAGGTACTGACGGCAGAAAAATGTCTACCTCATGGGATAATATCATCTCAATTGTCGATGACCCACACATGATGTTTGGTAAGTTAATGTCACTTCATGATGATCTCATTATTAAATACTTTACTCTCTGTACAGATATCACACTCTTAGAAGTGCAAGAGAAAAAACAAAGGATGGAGGCAGGAGAAAATCCTCGTGATATTAAAATGGAGTTAGCTCTCAATATTGTGACACTTTATCACAATGACAAAGAAGCAAATCTTGCAAAGCAATCATTTATTGAGACCTTTCAAAACGGAGGAGTTCCAGATGTTATACCAGAGGTACTAAGTAAAAAAGATGAAGATTTAGGAACTGTTCTCGTTCGGGGTGGCATTATTGAATCAAAAACAGAATTTAAAAGATTAATTGAGCAAGGGGCTATTTCAAAAGAAGACGCTACAAAATTGGAAGATTTTAAAGTTCTTGCTGAATCTGGTATTTATAAAATTGGAAAGAAAAGATTTGCAAAAATCGTTATTGAAGAATAAAGTCTCCCACCCTTTCTTCATTCTTGATAACTTCTGTATCTTCAATACTTTTATTTGCCATCTCAAAGTTTTTGTACCCAAAAATGTCTTGAAATTAGATTCATACTATAAAAGCAACAGACTCTTTTAAACGTTTGTTTAAGAAGTCAAAAGTAAAGTTTTTTA
>JAYTSG010000052.1:0-40778 GCA_043745785.1 bacterium
GTACGATCGCAAGATTAAAACTCAAAGGAATAGACGGGGACCTGCACAAGCAGTGGATTATGTGGTTTAATTCGATGGTAAACGAAGAACCTCACCAGGGTTTGAAACCCACGTGAAAGCCTAAAGAAATTATGGCCCTCGCAAGACTCGTGGACAGGTGATGCATGGCCGTCGTCAGTTCGTGGTTTGAACTGTTCCCTTCAGTGGGGTAACGAACGCAACCCTTATCTTGTGTTACAAGTGTCACAAGAGACTGCCCCGTAAAATGTGCTTGAACTTCTTCAGTTCGAGCGTATCTTACGGGGAGGAAGGAGAGGATGACGCCAGGTCAGCATGTCCCTTTGACACCCTGGGCTACACACATAATACAATCGGGCAGACAACGGGTCGCGACGGGGTAACCCTGAGCCAATCCTTCAAACTGCCCGCCAGTTCAGATTGTGGGCTGCAACTCGCCCACATGAAGCCGGAATTGCTAGTAATCGCGGGTCAGCCAAACCGCGGTGAATACGTTCTCAGGTCTTGTACTCACTGCCCGTCAACTCAAGGGAGCTGGTAGTACCCAAAAGCTCACCTCGCGTGGGACTAAGGTAAGATCGGTGACAGGGAGTAAGTCGTAACAAGGCACGGGTAGCGGAAGCTGCACGTGGATTAATTCAATGTGAAATCGTATAGTCGCCCACGTGGCACTATATTCTGTCGATGTGTATTTTTAATACATTGGACTTTATTATGATCCATAACATAATACCTTGTGTATAAGGAAAAATACACAAAAGTCGCTTCTACTAGTACAGGGCGCAAAGAGAGAGGGCAAAAGAAAGTGTTTCTACTGTTTCTATAAAAGTATGTATGTATCAAGTAAAATAAAAACCCACAGTGGGTGTCTTTTATTGTATTAACTATTTTTCTATATTAAGAAGTAAATAGTTATTTTTATCTTTTATTACCCTTACTTTCACATCTTCATTCTCTCTGGTATTTGTCAGAGATTTTATCTCCTCGTTGAGTAATGGCTCTATCAGTCAAAATTCCAAAAGAAAGGTTGTTTTTCCATTTTTTACCAAACCCCTTCACAAAATAATATTTTTATGGTATAGTTCTCTCGTGTTCAACTTTAAAGGGTCGCTATGGGGGCGAGTCTGAGAGAGGCACTAGTGCGGAGGAAGCGCATGCTTTGCGTGGATGCAGAGTATTATCTTCTTTTACATGTTGACAAGGTTTGTTGGGCTCTCGCCTTTGCGGTACTTGTCAGTCCTATGCTGAAATTTGCGTAGGGTCGTATATTTGTTCGGTTTTGAAACAGAGGTCGCCATGATGATTATGTCAGGTACTTGGGGTTCAGACCAGGAAAAAAAAGAATTCCCACGAGTGTCGCGGAGTGTAAGCACGTCGTCCGACCATTGTGGTCTGGTAGAGACACGTGCACCAGCAAAATTCGGATGGGGGTATTTAATAACCCTCATGCTTCGAATTCTTTTCCCGTAGAGGAAAAGACACTCGATAAGGGCGCCGCAAGCGGCGCCCTTTCCATTTCATTTATTAAGGATTTGTGGTATAATATCAGAACTTTACTAGTAAATAATAATCAATTTGTAAGGGGTATGTGCCAAGTTTAAGCAGCTTAGTTAGAGTAAAGTTTGATAGCCATAGCTTACGCCAAGTGAAGTAAGAAAATAAACATACGCGCGACAAGATTAACAGCCTCAGTTGGCGCCAAGTGAAGTAAGAAAATAAACATACGCGCGATTAGCTCAGTTGGCTAGAGCATTCGACTGATACTCGAAAGGTCCTTGGTTCGACCCCAAGATCGCGCACCACAAAAGAAAAAACGAGACGCTACAGCATCTCGTTTTACGTGGTCAGTTATAACAGTATTTATATTTGTGTAGTAGATACATAAAATAACCACATGAAAAGAACTTTAATACTACTTGCTCTCATCTTTTTTGTGACCATTAGTATTGATTGATAGAAGAAAGGCATTCGAGCTTGCTTTAGATGAAGGTTCTGAGTTTTCACAAGTTGACTTTTCTAGCTAAAAAAACTCTCTGGTAGTTGACAAAAATAGGGATAGCTATTGCTTTATTTTTTGCTTGTGGTATAATAATTTCTAAGGTCCCCATATCAAGCAATCTGCTTGTTGTGTGATGGACAGGAGATTAAATGAGCAAAAAAGCCAAGCGCTTGGCGAGCCAAGTGCAAAAACGGTTGCTAGAAAACCGTCCCCAAAAACCGCTCGCCAAAAGCTGAGCGAGCTCGCGACCGCGACGATACCAATCGTCGCGGTCGAACTACTTATAAAAGGAGGTATGTCATGAATTTTTTGGTGGACAGGTTTCCACTCTATACGTCATGGATGTCGAGAACATCCAATTCGACGGTCGGCATGAGTTTGTCGTCAGAGCAAGTTAGCGAACTTGCGCGTGAGATGTTCAGGATGTTTGAGTTTGCAGAAGCTCTTTCCTATGACGAACTGACTGGCATGTTGGTACGTAAGCTTTTTTTCTACGAATTGACTCAAGCGGTGAAACCGTACGTGCCCGCACTCTTTCGTGGAAATAAGGTTGATTCATCACAGGTTATCTGCCTCGTTGGTGACGTTGCTATGCTCAGCTATGCCAACAGTAAAGGACATCTTGTTGGAGATAGATTGCTTCGCTCTATTTCTACAATCTTGAGTGGTGTGGAATCGCTCACTTGCTTTGGTAGGGCAGGAGGTGATGAGCTGGTTGCTTTTGTGCGAGGTTCTGACCTGGTTACGGTGAAGGATCAAGTGCGAGTAGCTCAGCTTAAAATCGCAGCAGTTAAACACCATCAACTGGACGCTGGTATCTCGACCCTCGATGACGTGAAGCAGCTTTTAGCAATAAAGGATGCTTCGGGCAAAAGCATAGTTTCTACCTCAGAGATGAGGACGAAGACCAAGTTTGTCGTCCAAGCCCTTTTTTCGATTGCTATGGAACGAGCCCAGATCGAGAAAATCGCATTTCGACTGGCATTCCTGGCAGAGATGTTATTGAGTAATAAGGAGTTCTTTGATGAGGTGAGGCCGCATGCGGTAAAGTCCTCAGGTGGTATCACCATGGTCAGTTTGAGATCGTTAGCCGGAAAGCTTGCTCGTGGCCAAAACATCTGGACTGAATGTTACGAGCGGGCAGTCAGGGCTCGTCAAAAAATAATGTCAGACACTCTGTTTCAGCGAGCAGTTTTTATCATTGCAGAGCGGGGATTTCATTAACAAGCTCAAGGTGAGCGACGCGGCCGAAAGCCGCGTTTTTTAACGCATTATTTTCAATTCCTCTCCGAGTCCAATTCTCTTTCAGTTTACTGCGAAAATGGTCCATGTATAGAGTCTCTACTCCTACATTCACACTGCCATACACGCACACTCTTTGACTGCATTGTGTAAAACGAAGGGGATACTTCGTCAGCTTGCTGCGAGGGGATTCATTACAAAATGTGATAGAATAGCGTGTATGTCAACTCTTTATCTTGTCCCAACACCGATCGGCAATCTCGAAGATATGACTTTGCGCGCCATACGAGTCCTCAAAGAAGTAGATCTTATTTTATGTGAAGATACTAGTGTGACACATAGATTACTCAAAGAATATGACATTGTCACCAAGACCAGTAATTTTTTCGCTCAGTCACCACAAGCAAAATTGCAAAAAGTAGTCGAAATGCTCCGAGACGGTCAAACTATCGCGCTCGTTTCTGATGCTGGAACTCCTACTATTTCTGATCCTGGTGTCATACTCGTTGACGCGGTACGAAGAGAACTTCCAGAATGTAAAGTGATAGCTCTTCCTGGGGCTTCTGCCCTCACCACTGCTCTCTCTGCTTCGGGCATCTCTTCCTCAGAATTCGTCTACCTTGGTTTCTTGCCTCATAAAAAAGGGAGAGAAACTTTGTTTAAAGAAATAGCTGAAAGTGACCGTACTATCGTATTTTATGAATCAGTACATCGTATCGAGAAGACATTAGTATCTCTCGTAGAGTCCTTGGACGGAAATCGCCTCGTCGTCATTGCTCGCGAGCTCTCTAAAATGCATGAAGAAGTGGTGCGCGGTAGTGCGCGTACGGTAAAAGAATATTTTGAAACACAACAAGATAAAGTAAGAGGAGAATTTGTAGTGATAGTAGAGAAGAAAAATAAATAAGAAATAATTATGGTCAATAAAGAAAGGGGCGGCGCCGTAGGCTCCGCCCCTTTCTTTGCATTTCCTCTATTTCATCATATACTGCGCTTATGAGAACTCGTCCACAAAGATTCATGGCATTACTCCTCATCCTCTCGCCATGGCTCTATGTACCAACTGTATTTAAAGAAGTACTACTTATTTCGATAGGGGCGCTTCTTTTTCTAGTGACTCTTGATATCAGTAAGAAAAAAAGAGGTGATGGGATTGAAACTAAAGCACAGTCGTTTGTCGAATCACGCCCACTTATTTAGTTTATGGGAAAGACATTTGCATTTATTGTACTCGGAGGGACAGCTTTCTATGCTATTTGTTATTTTTCTCTTTTTAAAAAAGAGGAACCTGCTCGTGGTACAGTAAAGAAAGAAATACCTCAAATAATAGCCACTACCACAGAAATGACGGCTGACTTTATTGCTTTCAGTACTGCACAAAAATTACTTGCTACGACAACATCTTTCGGTTTTGATGTGCCTGCAAGCACTATCGTCGTAGCAACGAGCGCTCCTCGCGTGGTTACTCATCTGCAAACTCCAACTGTAGTTCGCTCTGTCTATATGACTAGCTGGATAGCTGGGACTAAAAATGCAAAAGAAAAAATGCTCAACTCTATCGCGACAACAAATATCAATGCATATGTCATCGATGTGAAGGACAACACGGGAGTAGTCTCATGGAATGGTAGAATTAAAGAAAAAGATTTGGAAGAACTCATCGACAGACTACATAAAGAAAATTACTATGTCATCGCACGTGTCACTGCTTTTCAAGACCCACTTTTTGCAAAAGAAAATCCAAGTGAGGCAATACATAGAGCAGATGGAACAGTTTGGAAGTCAAAGAAAGGAGAGGCGTGGGTAGACCCTGGGTCAAAGAAAATGTGGAACTATTTACTGTCTCTTGGTAGAGAATCATACGCGAAAGGATTTGATGAGATAAACTACGACTATATCAGATTTTCGACAGATGGTTTACATGAAAAATTGATCTTCCCTCAAAGTAAAGAAAGAGGTGTTACAAAGCGTGAAGAAGTAATTACTGAATTTTATACGTACTTAACGGATGCACTTCATAAAGATGGCATCAAAGTTTCGGGTGATGTCTTTGGTATTATTACTACTTCGAGTGCAGATATTCCTGTGCTTGGACAAAACTTTGCGACAGCTCTCAATCATTTTGATTATGTGGCTCCAATGGTGTACCCGTCCCACTATGCTCCAGGAACATTTGGCTATAAAAATCCCGCGGCACATCCAGGACCAGTCATTACGGAGGCGCTACTTGGAGCAATTCATATTGCAGATGCGGTAGCAAGTTCCACAGGACAAGCAACCAGTACAATGAGAAATAAAATACGCCCATGGTATCAAGATTTCACCATGGGGGCTATATACACCGAAACTTTAGTCAGAGCTCAAATTGACGCCGGTAAAAAACTCGGCGTAGGTTCGTATATGATGTGGGATCCCAGTAATACGTATACAGTAGAGGCGTATAAGTGAATTTAATTATGACACAAATAAAGGTTACTTGTATATCTCAAATGAGAGTCTTATGAAAACGATAAAAGAAATCAGTAAGTTTATAATCACGAAGATTAAAAGATATGGCATATTTGGAGTATGGAAATATTCCTTTAGAAAATATTTTGCGGAGTTTTTATACCGTACAGAGTTAGGCAAATACTATGTCATTAATAATAGGGGAATAAAATACAGATTTTATCACACGAGTGTTAGCAAGCTCATGTATACTTTGCCTGCCATTCATGATGGAGACGTATCTGACTCAAAGCACTTTCTGGTAATGGTTCAGTTATAGTTGATGTAGGAGCTAATATTGGTACTACGAGTATTCCACTATCAAAGCATGTTGGTTATTCCGGAAAAATAATTTCAGTGGAAGCTAACCCAAAAATCGCAAATTGCCTGAGAGAAAACATAAAACTCAATGAAATAAAAAACATTGAAGTTTTACAGGTTGCTGTTGGTGAAAAATCTAAACTGATAAGATTTACTGATATAGCAATGGACGATATTAATAAAGTTGAACAAAATAAAACAAGAGAGGGTGTGACGGTCCCTATGATGAGACTCGATGACATACTCGCAGATATACCTAGTATTGATGTTATTAAAATAGATGTTGAGGGATATGAGAAGTATGTTTTAGAGGGTGCAGTAGAAACACTTAAGAAAACGAAAGCACTCTATATTGAGTATTACGAACCAAATACTCAAGAATTCGGTTACAACAGAGTAGAGATAAAAAACATGCTAGAAAGAGCTTGATTCATATGCAATCTTTCAGATCTTTCCAAGCATGTTATAGAAGTAGACAATTTGATTGCAGTGAAAAAGTAACTAGTCTACCACCCGCTTTTCCTTGTTAGAAGCACACAAAGTATTTATGTTGTGATATCGAAAATAGAAATTCTGTATATGGTTAGTCTTTCAAATTAGTAGAATAGATTCAAAAACTTGAAAATATATGTATGTATGCTACAGTATTTACGGAACCGCTTGAAAATGATAGCACTATACGGTCACAGCGATAGGTATTTGGATAGACTCCGAGCTTCTATCGCTGTGACTGTGTGATCGACGATTGTACTTGCAGCCTTCAATGAAGGGAGACTTATGAGCAATTCTACGCTCGCCAGAAATCAGACAGACCAGTTCGTTCGATTGGTCAAAATCGGAGTAGACACAAGAGAAAATAGCTATTTCGCGAGACTGAATCGTATTTGTTTTGACGGAGACAGACTTATCCCAGACATCCCTGTTTTCAGTGGGGTTGAAGACAATGATCTCACCGTCACATTCTTTAGTCCCAAAGTTCGCTTTCTCGCGAATGAAAATCGGATTGAAGAATATAGAAGACACAACCCGGTGCCAGTACACCCGTACTTACTTTCAGTTGTCAATCTAAATGACCGAGCGTTTGCCGACAGCTACCCTAACTGCACGTATTTGATGGCTGAAGACGGTGAAAGCCTCATCGACATTCATTTCGGATCTTTTTTCCTCCAGAGTAACTAGAGTACAACTAGGTGCGTGGGGGGTCTGTATGGAAAATTTTGGCTTGCAGGTGTACCAAAATAGCCAATTCTCATGTTTGGTGCCAGTATTTCACTGTCTACTTTGGTCCGCACTTTGGTACGGAACCTTTTTTATTTAGTGAAGATTTTTTATTATCAAAGCAAAAAGTGTTGTTTTTCTATGTTTTCTGTATTTGAATACTTAAGAGTAAATATTGAAATATATCAGCTACTTTACTTACTAGAAACATAAGAGGCTGGCTTTTTGCAGAACATGTAAAGCATGATCTCTCTTATTTTTCCTTTCGTTATGATCAGCATTCATTGTTAACCGTCTTACTAAGCTACACTTGATCGCAAGTTACGTAAGTGACGTAACAGAAGTAGTGGAGTTTAACCGTCACGAGGTAAGCAGGATCGCTTGCGCAATTGTAACTTTTATGACGCTAGACACTTTGATATTTTTACTTAAAATCGACAGATTGGTCGGTGTGCGGTTGTTTACAAAACTGTCATTCCTTAGTTAATCTTTGCTATACTGTCCTAAGTATGTCTGACTCTTCATTACCTCCAAAAGTTACGTATCTCGGGCAAGTCGACTATCGCAATAAGTCACTCACCTTTGGTATTAAAGCAAATGACCGTACGCGTCACATGTATGTCATTGGAAAGACAGGTATGGGAAAATCGACTCTCCTCGAAAATCTCGCTGTACAAGACATACGAAATGGTGAAGGTGTGTGCGTTATCGACCCACACGGCTCCATGGCCGAAAAACTCCTTGAGTACATCCCTGAAGAACGCATCAAAGATGTTATCTATTTTGCTCCATTTGATACGGATCATCCTCTTGGGCTGAACGTCCTCGAGAAGGTAGATATTTCTAAGCGTCATTTGGTAGCCAATGGCCTGATGTCTGCCTTTAAAAAGATTTTTGGTGAAGAGCGTTTTTCTGATCGTATACAGTACATACTCAACAATATCATTCTTGCTCTCCTTGAAAATGAAAATGAGTCATTGCTTGGTGTTAATAGAATGCTAACGGACAAAGAATATCGTAAATATATAATCAGTAATGTAAAAGACCCGTCAGTGAAATCGTTCTGGGAAGAAGAGTTTGCAAAAGCGGGTGATAAGTATCAACAAGAAGCAGCTCCGGGTATACAAAATAAAATAGGACAGTTTATTTCTAATCCGCTTATCCGTAATATCATCGGACAAAAGAGAACTTCTTTTGATATACGTGAAATCATGGATAAGAAAAAAATTTTAATAGTGAACCTTTCAAAAGGAAAGGTAGGTGAGGGGAATGCAAATCTCATTGGGTCACTTCTCATTACCAAGATTTATCTCGCGGCAATGTCGCGCGCGGATGCGGGTGTACATGCCCTCGAAGAATTACCTCCTTTTTATTTTTATGTCGATGAGTTTCAAAACTTTGCCAATGAAAGTTTCGCGAATATTTTATCAGAAGCAAGAAAGTATAATCTAGCACTCACGGTAGCGCATCAGTATGTTGAACAAATGACGGATGAAGTCAAAGCAGCTGTCTTTGGTAATGTTGGTACGATGATAGTCTTTCGTGTAGGGGCAACTGATGCCGAAATCTTTGAAAAAGAATTTGCACCGTATTTTATTTTAGATGATATTGTAAATCTCTCAGCATACCAAATTTACTTACGCTTGATGATAGATGGGGTTGGATCTCGACCTTTTTCAGCAAAAACACTCGACCCCATCAAGCGTCCACCTGTTTCTTTTGTGAATGAAATTATTGCCCACACCAGAGATTCCTTTTCTAAAAAAGTGAGTGATGCTGAACTTGAAATCAAAGAATGGTATGAACCAAAATTTGCTCCACTAAAGGAATCTAAGTCAACGGTAGACGGTGCTAGTGAGCTTACTAAAATGACTAACTCTAGAAATAATACTTTATATACAGCAAAAAGAGATGATGGCGGAGGTGAGAGGAGAGATGAGCGAAGAGATGATAGAAAGGATGAAAGAAGAACTCCTCCAAAAGGTGACTATACAACATCATCAAACAAAAAAATTTATGAACAAAAACCAGAAGGACAAAAAGTGGAGATAAAACAAGAACTTGTCGTACCTATCGGGACTATCGTGAGTGATGCTAGCCAATCATACCTTATTGTCCCTGCTCCAATACCTGTCATAGCTGCAGCACTTGTTCCAACTGTTGATATTATCGGCGTACAACCAGAAAAGATAGAGATAACAGCAGAGAGTGATGTGGAAACAAAAACAGAGGCAAGAGTGGAGCCAAGGGTTGAGACAAGAATTGAATCAAAAAGAGAAGAAAAAGTAAATTCAAAACAGGAAGAGAGGCAAGAGCAGAGACAAATAGAGAGAAGACCAGATGCTTTAACTAGAGAAAAGACAACGTCATTGAAAGAAGCTCTCCTCCGTGCTATACAAGAAAATAAGACAGAAATAAAACATAGTGTAGAAAGTAAAGCAGAAGAGCTCAACGTGCCTACACTCTCGGAGTACACGTCAAAAGAAGTGGCAGATGCTACTTCTTCTGTCAACAAGAAACAGGAAGAAATACCTGTAGTTGAAGCTCTTTCTCAAAAAGAAGTAGATGAAGCAATACTTCTTCCACTCGTTAAAGATGATAGCGATGCTATTCTCTTAAGAGATGAGACGGTATAAGATAGTAGAATTTTTAATTCTTTTTTCTGTATCAACAAATATCACATTTGGGGCACTTTCTTTTTCTGAAATAATGTACGACCCAGAAGGTGCCGATACTGGACGTGAATGGGTAGAAATACGAAACGATGGTGATCAGGTTGCCATTAACTCCTATAAGCTTTTTGAAAGTAACACTAATCACGCCATCTCTTCCTTTCAAGGTGGTGCTGTTCTGTCCAGTGGTGGCTACGCCATTATTGCAGATAATCCTGCAAAGTTTCTTGAAGATTTTCCTAGTTATACTGGAGTACTTTTCGACAGTTCCTTTTCCCTTTCAAATGCTGGAGAACTTCTTGTTCTTAAAGATAGTGCTGGGCAGACTCTTGACTCATTGACATATAGTCCAGCACTTGGTGGAAATGATGATGGTACAACACTTTCAAAATTTGAAAGTGGTTGGGGGAGGGGTGACCCAACTCCAGGAAGTAGTAATGTGCTGAGTCTTAAAAGTGCATCGACTACTATTAAAGGGGGAGTGACTCCACTGCTTTCATCTCCTTCTGTTGATCTTACTCTTTTTTTACCAGAAGAAAAGCTGGTAGTAGCTGGAGCTGATGCCGATTTTTCGACGAGTGCTTTAACGAGTGGAGGCGTAGAACCAAGTAATATGACATACGAATGGTCTTTTGGTGACGGGGGTATCCGCACGGGAAAATCTATCAGCTATCATTATGCAGAATCTGGTATTTATTTGGTGATAGTCGAAGCGCATAATGGACTTGTTTTTGCAAAGGGTCGTATGAAAGTAAGAGCTGTAGAGCCGACCATACTGGTGACAGATGTAAAAAAGACCAATGAAAAAGTAATCATTTCTATTAAAAATACTTCTGCCCATGAGATAGATGTGGGTAAGTGGAAAATAGGAACAGGAGGACTACGGTATGATATTCCTAAAAATACTATCGTGCTTCCTCGGATGGAGACTAAAATGAGTGGTCTAGAGCTTGGTATGTCTACGTCGACATTTACCCTAGGAACGACCAGTCTTATCTTTCCTGGTGGGCAAATTTTGGCTTCCTCAACGTATTATGTTGGTCAAGTGAACAGTACTCTCAGTAACAATGCTCAGGTACAGATATACCCACAAGGGTATCGTGATGAAAATCAGCAAGGTCAGAAAAATAAAGTGATTACTTTTTCAGATAATAAAGAAGAGAAGAAGGGTAAAAATGATACTTTAAAAACTTTCAGTACTTTTTCGAGCAATCCTTTAACGGGAGACACAGATAGCTCAAAAAATATACTTTCCAAAAAAGTTAACGTAGTAAATGGAAAATCTGTCTTACAAACTTCAGAGAAGATTCTAGACCAAGATTTACTTCGTTCATCATCTATGCCATCACCTACACACTCTTCCAAAGACACAACTATCTCAGATTTCCTCAAAAAACTCTGGCCGTTTTAGTTAGTGCAAGATTATAACTTTTGATTGCTTAGAAGATGAAATAAAAGTAAGTTTTTGTACATTCTCTGTGCTATTTCGTAGACTTATTTACATCAGGTAAAGCATAAATAGTGCTGTGTTTTCAGTCTGTATTTGTTGTATACTAAACAAATATGAGGAATCTTTCTAAAGAAAATATACCAAAAAAAATTCATTATATTTGGTTTGGAGATAAAAAAATATCTTCTCTCGAAGAGGAATGTATTAAGCGATTTAGTATTTTTGCGCCAAATACAAAGATAACAAAATGGACAGAAGAAAATTTTGATGTCATGGCACATCCTTATACGAAAAAAGCTTATGATGATAAGAAGTGGGCATTTGTTGCTGATTATGCAAGGCTCAAAATTCTTTATGATGAAGGTGGTATTTATCTTGACACAGATATGTTTTTAGTAAAAGATATAACCCCCCTCTTTATGGGTAAAACTTTTTTCGGAAAAGAAGATGATACTTACATTAATTCAGCAATTGTTGGAGCAAGAAAAAATGATCCATTTGTATATGATTTTTTGAAGAAGTATGACTTCCTTGAAGAAAGGGTTACTATACCACGAGTTTTCGCTAGTGTTTATGATGAAAGTAAACATGATATTACTATTTACCGAAAAGATTATTTTTATCCATTTAGCCAGAAGGAGATTAATCACTTTAACGGTACTAATGCTCCGAAAGTGAGCTATGGTGTTCATATGTGGAATTATTCGTGGGGAAATCCATTGGTGAAAAAATTTAAAAAATACTTTTTATATCAAATGGTAGTAGTCTGTATAGAAAAAATAGGGATGAAAAAAACGATAAAAAAAATATTTAAACTAGAATAGTCATGAAGCAATTTTTTAAAAAAAGAATAGTAAAAGATGCGACTATGTACATTTCAACAAATGCCATCATACAAGCATCTAGTTTTATAGGGGTTCTTATTGTTTCTCGTTATTTAGGCCCTACAAATATTGGAATCTATAGTTTTGTACAAAATTATATAGCTGCTTTTGTGACGATTATTTCCGGTTTTGATGTTTATGCAAACTGGAGCATCGTGCACAGTAAGAATTTTTACCATGAGTTGATAAAATATACAAAACTGAAAAGTATTATCATTGTAGCACTTGCGATACCTTTCATTTTTCTTTCTTTTATGGTGTTACCGAGAGCCATTTTTTTATTGAGTTTGTTACTCATACTTCCAATACTAACAAATATTTTTTCTTCATTCATTTTTGTTTTGCAGTATCAAAATAAAGTAAAACTTGTTACTGTAGCAATGACCGTGTCCGCTGTTTTTTTACTACTGTTAAAAATTATAGCTGTTTTATTGAAATTACCGCTCAGTTTTTTTATTGCGATCAATGCTTTTGACGGTGTGATTCTCTCAGCGTTTTGTGTTTATTATATGCAAACAAGACAAAAAGTTACCGATGTTCATAAAGTTACTTTTAATGATTTTTTGAAACTTTGCTCCCTAAGTTTTTTCCCGGTTGTATATGTCTGTGCCACTTTTATTTTTGTGAGAGTTGATCAATTCTTCATACCACTTTACTTCAATGCGTATCGTTTAGGAGTCTATTCAGTCGCTGTAAAGGTTGTAGAAATGTCAAATATTATAGCAGTTATTTTACAGGCATTAGTAATACCAAGGGTATTTTTACTACAAAATCCAGATAAAGACAGAGTGCTTACTCACACGGTTGCTCTCGCATATCTTTTTTTTGGGTTCATTACTGCTTGCGGAATATATGTGTTAGCCCCTCATCTAACTCAGACTCTGTTTGGCTCATCATATAATGATGCTATTGGTATCTTGAAAATTTACGCGTGGTCAATACCTGGTCTCTTTGTCAGTAATTTTTTTGCTGTTATAGCAATGTCTAAGCGGTCGTTCAAGCAACTCGCATTGATGAGTATTTTCTTGGCATCACTTGCAGTTGTTTTATCTTTTTTTGCAGCAAAGATAGGAAGTATAACCCTTGTTGCCAGTGTTTCAGTTTTTGTTTATACTACTTCAGCTGTCATGTTTTATATAGCTTGGAGACAAAAAATATTTTGAAATAAATATCTTCTTTGTCTATTAAAAAAATGAAATGAAAAAAAAATACTTTGTTAGTTTTATTGTAGGATATTTCCCAGCTCTCCATGCATTTGATGTTTATCAGAATTACTACCTGTACCCACTTATCCTTGCAAAGGAACTTGGTTTTAAACCAGTAGTAATTATCAAAGAAGGGGGAGAGTGTATGAAAAACGATCCAAATCTCCCAAATGATTTATTGATCATAGAGTATAAAAATTTTCCTCATTTTCTGTACCTATTAAGTAAGTATTCTTTTCTTGGTTCTCTATTTTATATTAATAATCATGGAGCGTTGTCTTACATTGCAATTTTTTTTAGCAAGTTATTTTTTTGTAAAAATATATTCATGGGGCATATACAGCCTAAAAGAACGACAAAAATTCGTCAGTATATATTTGATTTAGTTATTTTTTTTACGAATAGGGTCAGATTGAATAATCTAACTGAAAAAAGTTTTTTATTAGGAAGAGGTTTCTCTCATAAAAAATTATACATTGTGCCATTTACCTTTAACAGTACTGTTTTTTATAAAAAGACTTTTGACTATAAAAAGAGATCTGATTTGGTGTATTATGGCAATACCACAAAACAAAAAGGAATACCCGTACTCTTAGAAGCAGTTTCTATAGTGAAAGAAACTGTACCAGGCATACTATTTCATATAGTGGGAAGTAGAGGGGATTATAATCCAGATATAGATATCGCTAAATACCAATTAGAGAATAATGTTGTCCAGCATGGTGCTTTTAAACATGGGGAAGCCCTGAATACATTACTCAATCAGTTTAGCGTCTTTATTATCTCAACTAAGGCAGAGGGTGTGTGCATGGCTGTCTACGAAGCTGCTCTTGCTGGAAATGCTTTATGTTTACCAAACATCATGTCTTTCGAAAACACTTTTAAAGGTAAAGCGTTATTTCATGATGTCAGTGATGCACATAAACTTGCTGAAAATATCCTAATCTATTTACAAGATCAAAACCTAATACAAAATTACAATGAAAAGTGCAGGAAGATGATACTTTCAGAGTTTGATGAGAAAACTATTAAAAAAGAATTAATACAGTTGCTTTCTTTTTGAACACAGATGATGAATAGTATTGTATAACTTTTATAGGCATAAGATGTTTGTTTGAACTTTTGTTCTATTCAAGAAAAAAGGAATTGTTTCTCTTGTTATTTCACTTTTATTATGATCTAAATCATATATTTTGTACTTAAGATCAAAGAGAAAGTTCAAGAATTCTTCACTTGAGATGTTCATTTTGTTGTAAAAAACAGGGGAGAATTCAATGATCATTTTTGGATGATATTTTTTCAGACTACGCCTCATTCCTTGTAAACAGTAGTATTCATAACCTTCAACATCTATTTTGACAAAGTCAATAGAGCTTCGATCATTCCAAAAATCATCAAATATTTTTGTCTCTGCTTTGATAACGCTACTAGCGCCAATTCTTTTCTTAAAGGTAGTATTTCCCATATTTAAATTATTTAGGTAAATATTCTTAATTTCTTCCTTGTTTGAGAGGCCAAAATTGTACGTCTCTACATTCTTCATTTGGTTTTTATCTACACTTTCTTGTATTTGCTGAGTCAGACTTTGTATCGGATCAAAAGCATAAACGCTACCACTAGTAGCTATTTTCGCCATGTAGAGTGAATGTTGACCGATATTCGCCCCTATGTCTAGGCAGACGCTTTTTGAAGAAATATGATGGCGAATCTCTCGAAGTAAATCTGCTTCCCAGATACCTTTTGCATAAATTTCTTTATCGACGAGACCATTATCTGGATTTAGCTTTATCTCAAAAGAGATAGTATCTAAAGTAATTTTTTTAAAGATTGGATTCGTAAAATAAGTAAGCGAGAGTTCTTTCCTTTCTCTTTCTGAATGATCGGAAAAGAAGTAACGTGACCGTTTAAATAGTTTGTAACATATAAAATAAAATCTACTGGGTAAGTATTTTTTAAGTAATGTTTTAAAAAGATTTATTATTTTGTACATAGATTGATTACTAGTTATTAGTTCTTAGGTCTGAAGCAAAGATGTCTTTTCTTTGAGTTACTACGAGAGGTGTGTAAATTTTAAAGGTTAAATTATTTCTTCTTCTTGCCTCATTGGGTAGTCTGTCAGCGATATAGAGTATTTTATCATGAACCTTTAATAATTTTTGGGCTCCCTTTTTGGTTATTAAATAAGCTCCAGCAAAAGACGTAGGTTTAAGTGGGGTAATGGCACTGTTCTTGAACAAGATTATCTGAAGTTCTTCACAAGTTGTAATGATTAAAAGACTTAAGAATTTTATAAAAAAGATAATTAAGAACTTAAGTTTGTTAAATAGTCCATTTTTGTTAGCATGGATACTTATAACTCCAGGCACCCATAAGAGTAAGAAATTAAAACCGTACGCATAATAATCAAAAGAGAGATAGTCCCATTCTTTAAACATTTTATTTCTGTTAATCTCTTTTGTAATTATTTCTTTAAAATTATTTGGTAGCGCGACATCGTCCTCAAGAATGAGAGTGTAATCATACTTTTGAGAAGTAATTTTTTTATAAATTTCTTGATGAGAAATGGCACAGCCGAGTTCACCTAGATTAAGAGTGGTACTATCATTTTTTTTTGCAATTGAAAAGTCATAATAATGGGCAATTTCAGTCTCTGACAGTCCTTTTCCATAGATAGCAGAAAATCTCTCGAAAGGAATTGAAAGGGTATCTAGTTGGTTTTTCATATATGAAAAACGGTCAACATTTTTATCAAGATTAATGATGTAACATTTGAATGATTCCATAGTTTCTTGTCATAATAATAACATATTTCTTCGTAGAGGTTTTAATAGTAGCCACTTGTTTTTAAGTAGTGTAAAATAAGAAAATGAAAGCATTTAATTTTTCGCGCAAAGCCTTTCGTTTCATTGTTCGTTATATATGTAAAGATCCTTTTTTTGTTTTTCATTATGGATTTGCTTATTTGCAAAAAAACTATAAGACTCGGATAGAGTTTTTTGATGACATAGAACTTGCTCAACAAATTGAAGCTGGTAAATCTATTATACGTATCGGTGACGGAGAGGTTGGTCTCATTCACGGCAGGGGTGTGTCTTATCAAAAGGCAGATAAACTTTTGATTAAATACCTAAAGCTTTCAATTAAGGAATATTCTTCAACTTCACCTTATATTATAGCTATTCCAATCTTCGTAGGGTTTACAAACTTTGAACTAATAAAGAGAAAAGTTCTGAATTGTTGGTTGCCGTTTAAGATTGAGTTTAGAAGGATTTTCCCAATGACTGAAACATATGGAGATGCTCATTTTTTTTATTATAAGAATAATTTTGAGAAATATCTTGAACATTATTTGCATAAGAAAAAACTGATCATTAATACAACAAAAGAAAACATTGTGATACAAAAGAAAGTTATCGAAAAGAACTTTTCAGTTCTTGGTTGGGTCGAAGCAAAATCTCCTGATCCTTTTGATTTATTTGTAGAAACACAGTCACGTATTGATACAATGATAAGCGAGTACAAAGGAAACAGTGATGACGTCGTACTTATCCTTGGATCTGGACCGATGAGTAAAGCTTTAGCTTACATCTATTCAAAAAAAGGAATACAGTCTCTCGATGTCGGAAAAGGATTTGAACATATTTATAATAGTAACAATTTTGAGCATTTTATATAAGGATACATGGTACACTAGTAAAAATAAGTATGTGGACAGCAACATTTCAACACAATAAAAGAGAGAAAAGTGGAGAAACGGGCTATAAAGGAATACCAATTTTTGCAGGGTATATGCTCCATGAAAAATCTTTTGAGGTTTTTACTCGTTACGTTTCAGATAAAAAAGCAAGAATCCTTATTTTAGGAGCTGGCGCAGGAGCTTTTGACCAGAGGCTAATTGATAATGGCTATTCAAATATACTTGCAGTAGAATACTACAAAGATATATATGTACCTAAAATGGAGGTTGTTAGTCGTGATTTAAATGAAGATTTTAATGATCTTGGCATATTTGATGTTGTTATTGCAATAGAGATAATAGAGCATATAGAAAACCAGTTTCATTTTATGAGACAAGTTAATGATTTACTAGCTTCTGATGGATTTGCATTAGTAACAACTCCAAATGTTGAAAGTGTTATTTCACGTATTAAATTTTTCTTGCGAGGCTATCTTAGTTGTTTTTCTCCGAGTGAAGTGACAGAGACAGGTCATATAAACCCGGTCTTCTTACCTATATTTAGAACGCATCTGAAATCAATCGGCCTGAAGTTATCAGAGGTCACGTACAGTACTTATCTTTGGGATTTTAATCAGTTTTCAGGTTTCCCCCAAAAATTCTATATGTGTATCTTTAGAGCCATCTCTCTTATTATAAAAAATAATCAAGACGGACAATTGTCGATTTTTGTTTGCCAGAAAATTACATTAAAAATATGATTTATTTTAAAGTATCATGTTATGCTAGCTACGGCTTAGCTATTATTTTAGAATAATTTAACCTAAATTACTTTATGAATAAAGTAGACACTACAGTTATTGGAATACATTATGGACATGACGCAACAGTTGTCTTAGTTAAAAATGGAAAAATTTTAGAGGCAATGCAAGAAGAAAGACTGAGTAGAATTAAAAAATACAGTGGTTTTCCTCACCTGTCACTTGCCTATATAAAAGAAAAATACAAACTTTCTGATGCTGATCTTACAATGGTCTCTGTTGTCGGAGAAAATACTAGTATTGGTCATGGAATTTTTAGAACACTAAAAGATAATATTGATAATAGAAACAATCCATCAAGGACAAAGCACTATCTACGATCATTAGGTTTTACTTTTCCTTTTCTTGGTAAACTTATTTTAGCTAGAGATAGTTATGTAGAGAAAAAGTACCTAAGACAAGACATTTCACCAAAAGTTGAAGCGTTTCTTAAAGTGCAATTTCCCTTAGCAAATATAAACTATATTCATCACCATGACGCTCACGCTTGGGCAGCTATACCGTTTATTGAAAATCATAGCAAGAAGCGTCTCATCTTCACATTAGATGGGGCTGGGGATGATGCAAGTGGGAGTGTTTCTCTCTATAAAAACGGAAAAATGTCTCTTTTGGTGAGGTTTCCAATCAAAGACTCACTGGGGCTTCTCTATTCAGCGGTCGTTGATCTCTTGGGTATGAAGCGAAATGAGCATGAATTTAAAGTTATGGGACTTGCTCCTTATGCAAAGGTCGAATCAGGTGAGAAAGTATATCTAGAGCTAAGAAAAATAATTTGGTTCGATGTCACTACGATGAAAATAGTTTCTGACATGGGAACAGTCTATGCGACAGCTTTTTTTATTGCGAAAGAATTCTCTCTTAAGTATCGTTTTGATTCGATTGCTTACGGTATACAAAAACTAACAGAAGAGCTTGTTCAAGAAATGGTAATCGCCTATATAAAAAAATATTCTATCTCAGACATTGCGATTGGTGGCGGGGTCTTTATGAATGTAAAAGCTAATCAAAAAATACTTGAGTTAAAAGAAGTAACATCTCTCGTTTCTGTTCCTTCTTGCGGAGATGAATCTCTCGCAATCGGAGCTGCAATAAAACTTTATATTGATGTATACGGACTTAAAAGTGTAGCTAATAGTAATGATATTTATTGGGGTAGTGAATATAGTGACGAGATGATTAAAAAAGAAATAGACTCTTTTGCTTTTACAAAAAAATGCAGTGTCGAATATTTTGATATAAATAAGGGGACACTAATTGAAAGAAAGATTGCGGAGTTATTGGCAAGTAATTCTGTAGTTGGTAGGTTCAGTGGAAGATCAGAGTGGGGAGCTAGAGCTCTTGGAAATCGCTCTATACTTGCTAATCCTTCGTCAAAAGATAATGTGAAATTGATAAATGAAATGATAAAAAATAGAGATTTTTGGATGCCCTTTGCGACTAGTATTCGAGTTGAAAGCATGCATGATTATCTTATTATAAAAAAAGAAATAAATGCACCATACATGTCAATTACCTATGATACAAAAGAAAAAGCTCATCGTGATATAATTGCAGCAATACACCCATATGATCAAACTTCGAGGCCTCAAATAGTTTCAAGGATAATGAATGAAAAATATCATAACCTTATTACAGAATTTAATAGACTCACGGGGATAGGAGGAATATTAAATACAAGTTTTAACTTGCATGGAGAACCAAATGTAGAGAGCCCTTTAGATGCGCTTAAGACTTTTGAAAATAGTGGACTACTACACCTTGCAATTGGGAATTATTTAATTTCTAAAACAACTATAGAATTTAATTGAAATAGAGTGATATGGACAAGAAAAAAATAGAAAGTATAAACATATTACGCTTTCTTGCTGCAGTAAGTGTAATGCTCTATCATTACACTTTCATGTTTTATCATCGGGGTAATAATTATACAGATTTTGGATTATTGAGATATTTATTTCAGTATGGTTATCTAGGAGTAGATCTCTTTTTTATAATCTCAGGTTTTGTTGTAGTACTTTCTGCAGAGGGTCGAACCTTTAAAGAGTTTACAATTTCACGACTGACAAGACTATATCCAGTTTTATGGGCAAGTGTCAGTCTTACCTATTTAGTTTTTTTGTATGCACCACATGTTGGTGAAAGTAGTATATCTTTCATAAAATACCTAGCAAATCTAACAATGATTCCACAACTATTTCAACAAGGAGCAGTTGATGGTTCGTATTGGAGTTTATTAATTGAGATAAAGTTTTATATTTTTATTGGTTTACTTGTAATGGCTGGCTTGTTTAAGTATATAAGAGCAATTACTATTGCTTTTACTTTTGCTCTTTTTCTTGCAACTTATTTTTTCCATTTACCTCATAATTACTATTCGTATTTTGCGGCGGGAGTGCTCTTTTATTCAGTATACAAAAAAGGTATGTCACTCCCAGTCTTACTTAGTCTTGTTCTGTCATTTACTGTTTCAATTAAATATGCACTCTCACTTATTCCCGAACTAAGCTCAGGATATAACTACCCGTTTAACTCTTTAGTTATTTGCTTATATGTGACTATTTTTTACGGCATTTTCCTCTTAATTTCTTTGAAAAAATGGCATTTTAAGGATCGAAAAATATACACTCTGCTTGGCCTTATTACGTACCCATTGTATTTACTTCATCAAGAGATTGGGAGGATTTTCTATAAAATAGCTGAACAGTCTGGTGCTAACCATTGGTTGGCCTTAATTGTCATTGTTGGTTTTGTGATACTGCTTGCTTACCTCTTACAAAGATTTTATGAAAAGCGAGCCCAAAATATTTTGCGTAAATTTCTTCAGACATATCTACACTAGACGGTTTTTATGAAAAATAATTTTATGCTTAATAAAGAAAAAAACTCATATTTTGCTCTCATTGATATCGGGAGATTTCTTGCAGCGATATCAGTTCTTTCTTTTCATTATTTTAGCTTGACTGCTAAGGATTTAGAATATGGTATAGTAAGAATCTTTATAGAGAATGGTTTTCTTGGGGTGCAGTTATTTTTTATGATATCGGGATTTGTCATTTTTTTCTCTCTGCAAGGTGATATAAAAAAATTTGCACTAGGAAGGTTTTTGAGAATCTACCCGCTCTTCTGGCTTTGCTGTACAGTAACCTATCTAGTTACTATTTTTTTTGCTAGTAGTCATGTTAGCTTTCCTGTCTATCTTCTCAACTTTTTTATTCTCAATAGTGGTAAAACTGCGTATATGGTCGATGGTTCATATTGGACATTAACACATGAGTTATTTTTTTATAGTTATGTAGGGATTTTTGTGTATCTTTTTGGGAAAAAACGTATTGAACTATTTTTCTATATATGGCTTTTTATTTTAAGTGTTGCCATTCTTTTTGAATTGCAAAACTTTCTCCTTTTTAAGGTTTTACTCATTAGGTCAGGTCATTATTTTATTTTTGGAGGACTACTCGCATTACAATATTCAACTTGGAAAGAATCAACACTTTATGAAAAAGTAAGAAGAGCCGTGGGTATGTCTTTGGCTGTTTGCTCTTCTTTACACTTAAGTACTGTTCTTCAAAATACTGAAGGCGTGATTACAAATTATTTCGGAATGTATGATAGTGTACAGAAATATATTTTGATATTTTTATACATACTTATTATTATACTCGTAGTCTTTTCAAAGTATTTGAGGAATACATCAGTTATCTATATTTCTCAGACCCTTGGGGGTATAACTTATCCACTCTATTTATTACATCAAGTAATAGGAGCTACTATCTTAGGACTGTTTGGAGTCTATGGTTATTTTAACGGCACATCTTTGTTGTTTGTGATGACTCTCTGTGTGATATCATATTATATATATGGGTATGAAAAGAAAATTCGAAGTAACGTGCAGAAAAAAATAAACGCTGCAGTAAAAGTATGATACCAAGAACAGTGCATTATATTTGGTTAGGAAAGAAAGCAAAGCCAAAAAATTTTAAGGCTGTCCTAGAAAGCTGGCAGAAATATGCAAGTGGATTTGAAATTAAAGAATGGAATGAAAGTAGTAGTCAAGAGTTTAATTTACCTAAATATTTTCATACGAGTTTACTGAAAAGAAATAATGCTTTCGCTTCTGATGTGTTGCGTTTCCACATACTCAATAAGTATGGAGGTATTTACCTGGATGTTGATGAAATGTTATTGAAATATATCGGCACCGAAGAACTCTTAAAAAATACAGTCTTCCTCGGGCTCTATCATGAGGTTGATGATTATTTTGGATTTGGTTTTATTGGGTCAGTTCCAGGCTCACTTTTTTCAAAAAGAATGATTTCTTTTTATAATGACTATTCGGGAGAAAAAGATAGTATTGTTAATACTATTGGGTCTCAGATTGTTGCTGAGCTTAACAAAGAAAATAGCTCTATAGTAAAATTATTTCCTCAGGAGTTTTTTTATCCACTGACAAAAAAAGACGAAACTAAGAACACTTATGCTAGACATCTTTCAAATACTTCCTGGGTTCCAACATGGAAAAAAGTTCTACAAAAAATGCCTTATTATTTAGTCATAAAAAAAATTATCTTTTCATTTTTACCTAAGTCGTTTAGTAAGAAACTTAGTAGAATAGTCTACTAGACACCTCTAGCAATGTGTTTAATTTTTCTTCCAAGAACATAAAGCAAAGTAAATATCGTCAGTATTTTTTTTGAATATACCTCTTTAAATATCGATCCAAAAGTAGGGGGGTTGTATTTTTTAGTAATTCCATCGAGGGAATATCCTTCACTTAAAGTTCCGACTGAATCAATAAAAGAGAAAAGTCCAGACCTTTTTTCTATTTGGCAAAAATAAATCCACTCTTCTCCTGTTTTTATAATTTGAGTAAAACGTGAATCTAGTGCAGATGAAGCATGTATGCAATGTGTTGCATCTCCATAAAATTTTTTGAGTAGTAGATAATCTTTCTGATAAGAAATTAGTTTTTTTGAGGTTACGTTTTGTGTAAGATCCTTCCCGTGTTCAAGTGATCTCTTTGAAACAAACCATACGACGTTACTTTCATTTGCTATTTTTTTTTCAAATGTCTCTAGACAGTTTGGAGATAGCCAGTCGTCATCATCTAAAAAGATAATATATCCAGAGAAGGAGATGTTTTTTAAGTGTGTAAGAGCTTTGTTTAGTGATACATTTTTGCCGACATTGTTAGTGTTTTTTAAATACGTAATTTTATTATCCAGACTAATTTTCTTTTCTGTATGAGAATAATCATAGTGAGGAGAGTCATTAATAACTATATGAAGATAATCTCTATATGTTTGAGATTGAACACTTTCAATAGCTCTACAGAGTTGGTTAGGTCTATTGTAAGTCGGGGTCAGGATAGCAAAAACGATAGACCTATTCATATAAAAATTATATCACAGTGTTTAGTGAAGTAATGTGTATCAATTTATGTCTACGGGTAGAGCTATACCAAGTTCTACTGACTTCCTTCTCATCAAAAAGCAAATATTTTGCAGTTCTAGACACTTCTTTTTTATGCTATGATGTTACCATTATGCAACAAAGTACCATTAAAAAGATTGTTTATTACCTACTCGCACTTACTCCTATTTGTCTCTGGATAGTGGCAGATGGTAAGTGGCTTGACATTATTCCTTCGACTTCTGGAGACCAAGGATTATTCTTTCCTTTTATCTCAGGTAAAAATCTGCTTTTTAGACTACTGGTAGACGCAGCATTTATCGGGTGGCTTATTCTTCTGTATCAGAATAAAGAGTATGTAGTGAGGAAAACCTGGATTACCATTGCCATTACTGCATTTACTGTAATTATACTTATTGCTGATATCTTTGGATCAGATCCAATATCGAGCCTTTTTAGTGGTTTTGAGCGTATGGAAGGTTTTGTTGGGCAAGTGCATTATTTTATGTATTTTATCGTCCTTACCTCTATCTTTAGACAAAAATCTGAGTGGAAAAAATTTTCACAATGGTTTTTTGCTACAAATATTCTAGTTGGATTGTACGGCCTGTTTCAACTTCTAGGGAGTAAAAATTATTTTTTCTATAACTCTTATCCAAAAATAGGAGAAATCTTTGAAATAATCTTTCCTGTACATCAAGGAGCCAGAATAGACAGTACACTTGGTAACCCAGCTTATTATGCAATGCTTTCTGTCTACTTTATTTTCCTTTCTTTGTATGGTATCGCGATAACAAAAAAACCGTCAATAAAAGTGATTCTTACTTTATCTGTGCTTGCAAATTTTTATTTACTGATCTATACCTCCACTCGTAGTGCTGTTTTTGGTCTCGTAGCTGGCGTTGTTATCGCAGGGTCCATCTTTCTCTTTGGAAGCAAGAAGTATCTGTATGAATGGATTGCTATCATTGTCCTCTCTATAGCGCTGATTGCTTCTGTCTTTACTAAAATAGGACAAACGCTCCCACTTTTCTACTTGATATTGGGGCTTATTATCATTACCTCTATAAAGTCCTTATTGATTTCAACCGAGAAAACAAAAAAATTAGTTGCTGGGATTTTTATTATTGTTATTTCAGGAGTTGTCTTCTTTACGTTGATGCGAAAAAGTGATTATGTGACTAGTTCCATGTTCCTAGGTCGTTTTTCGAATATTTCTGCCGCAGACCCGACCGCAAGTAGTCGTATCACTGTTTGGAAAATGAGTATAGAAGGTTTTAAAGAGCATCCGATACTTGGTTGGGGGCAAGATAATTTCCCCTATGTTTTTACTAAGTATCATGATCCTCATATGTATGCTCAGGAACCATGGTTTGACAGGTCTCACAATGTATTCTTTGATTGGCTGATTGCTGGCGGAATACTTGCTCTATTTGCGCATCTCGCACTCTACTTTCTGGCGGCATTTCTTACTCATAAAACAAAAGGTTTCTCTCATACGGAGAAATCAATTATTTACGGTATCCTTGTTGCTCAATTTATCAATAATCTTTTCATTTTTGATAACTTAGCAAGCTATTTATTCTTTACTGCTTTACTCGCCTATATAAGTAGCGTGTATAGTGATGGAAATAAAGAAGTTAAAGATGTTTCTTTTGATGGACAAAAAGAGTGGATTGTTCCAGTCGGCATACTCTTAACACTCGTACTTTGCACGTATTCTGTAGTAATTCCCTATTATGCAAATGCTGCAACCGTTAGAGGAATGCAAAATTATCGAGGAGACGCTCTGAATGTTATGCAAGAGAAAAGAAATGGATTTGAGACGGCACTTACTCTTGGCTATGTTGGAAAAAGAGAAATTCATGAACAGTTCGTCAGTACCACGCTCACTATGATTGGTTTTGATGAAAGACAATTTGAACCTCAACAAGCTTCTGCGATTCTGGCAGAAAAGAGTAAATGGCTAGATGATCTTAATGAAACAGCGTTTCTCGATATACAATCAAATAATAAAGATATGCGTGCGTATGAGCTCTATGGCGGATTCTATCTTCGTATTAATGATTTAGAAAAAGCCGGACCATTGCTCATTAAGGCACACGAATTTTCACCAAAAAGACAGAGGACAAGTTTTAATCTGATACAGTATTACCTACTGAAAGGGGATATACATAATGCCTATCTTCTTTCTAAGGAGACTTATTTACTTGTTCCCGAGTTTAATATGGCAAGAAAAGCTTATGTCTCTCTCTCACTTCGAGAAGGTGAACAAGCATTTAAAGACGCTATTAGTGATATGCGCTCACGAGGTCTTAAAATGGTGTATCCGACAAGCATAGCTTCTGAACTTATCGGTCTTACCGATAAAAAACGTATGGATATATTTGTCAATGCTCTCTTAACCGATTATCCAGAGAAAGCAACAGAATTACGTAAAGAGTATAAAGATTTGTCAGTCAAAAAATAGATGCTATACTAGAAAGGTGAGTGCTATGGGCGTTAGCTCAAAACAACAAAAAATGTCTGTGTAAAAGGTGGTGAAAACCACCTTTTACATTTGGTCAATTTTTATAGAGAAGGATTTGTACTACTAATTTTAGTTAATCTGTTCCAGGTATATACTTGCGCAGGCAGGTATGTAGATTTAAATACTATAGTAACAGTTTTGTGTACAGAGGAATAATAGAAATGTATAAAAACTGACAAGAGTAAGTCGCTGTAAGTATTTAACGTTACTTTGACAGTACAAAGACTTGTATTCTTTTTTGAAGTACGGTATTCTTAGTTGGCGTGCTGTCCACCGTTTTGCGGTGGGCGACCGCACTCACATAAGGCACTTTTGTTGGAGTTAGCACCTCGCTCACCGCAAAGAGGTGGAAAAAAGAAAAACTCGCGTCAGCGAGTTTTTCTTTTTGAAGAACTTTTTTATATTATAAATCTCTGAGACGCCACGTTCCTTTCGCAACAATTTTTTCACTCGGCTCTGCGCCTTGTTGTATCATAAAAAGTCCGGTAGCACCTATCATGAGAGCGTTGTCACCAGTGAGTTCTCTTTCAGGTAAGAATAGTCCTACAGACTCTTCTTTTGCAAGCTGTGTCAGCATGTCTCTAATGTGCAGATTAGCACTTACTCCCCCTCCAAAGAGAAGATTCTTGGCTCGTGATTCGTAGATAGCTTGTTTTGTTTTAACATAAAGCACATCGGTGACAGCATTTTCGAACTCTAGACAAAGCTCTTCTTTTGCTTGCTCGTCTAGTTCTCCTTCTTGTAAAGCTTTAACTTTAGTCAGAACAGAAGTTTTAAGACCACTCATAGAAAAATGAAGATCTTTGGTGTAGAGCATAGGTCGTGGTAGTACAAATGCTTTACGAGGTACTTTGTGGCCTCTTCGGGCACGTTCTGCTAGTCTTGAGACCTCTGGTCCTCCTGGATAAGGAAGTCCGAGTAAGCGAGCAACTTTGTCAAAAGCTTCACCTATTGCATCGTCTTTAGTCTCCCCAATAATTTCGTAGCTTCTTTCATCAGAGACTCTAACCAGTTCAGTGTGACCTCCAGAGACTATGAGGGCTAGACTTGGATAGTCTATGTCTTGCATCTCATACATTTTCTTGTTTTTCTTTGTAAGTAGGGCAGAAATGACATGTCCCTCTATGTGATTGACCTCATAAAGAGGTATATTCCAAATCTGAGAAAGTGCCTGTGTAAAGGTGATGCCCACCCAAAGTGCAGGAGGTAGACCAGGTCCTGAAGTGACAGCGATCGCATCTATTTTTGGTTTATTAATACTAGAGAAAAAGATAAGGAGAGGATCAAGAAGGAGAGTTTCTTTCATAAAAAGTTCTCGTAAGAGTCTTATTTTATCTTCAGGAAGGGATCTCTCTATTTTTCTCTCGTCGAGTAGTTCTGCTTCTTTGAGACAAACAGCAAGGAGTCCAGGGAGTGCTTTTGCATGTTCTCTTTTAGCAACCGCAGGAAAGACTCCACCAAATTCACGATGAAGTTCGATTTGAGAGAGTACTTTGTGAGAGAGAACAGAGAAGGTGAGGGGGCTGTCTTTTTCTCCTTCGAGGATACTTATGGCAGTCTCGTCACAACTAGTTTCTATGGAAAGGAGTATCATAAATAAAGGTTATTATACCACATTGCATGTGTTCTTTATCATCTGGAAAGCATTTTTTGTGCTATACTTTTTTAATGAATAGAAAATTTCTCATAGCTCTTGTTATCGTAGGATTAGTTACTACTGTAGCGGGAGCTTCTTTATTTTTTATGAGGCAGACTTCTCTAGGAGTGTATGGTACGTTAGCTGGTCTCCTCCATTATAATAAAAAAAATAGTAGCAAAAATATAATAGTTTCAACAAGTACAGATCAAACAAAAAGTCTTCCTGACCCTAAAGGAGTAGAGATAAACAAAGAAAGCATTGTCACTGCGATGGATGTGCCTCAAGACGTTTCCATAATAAGAACTAAGTTGGCCATGGTTTCCAATGCTAACAATAGTCAAGTGATATCTATAACTGATACCAGGGAATCGAGCCCACCTCCAAACGCAACCATTTATGACGCAACTGTTGTCGAGTGGCAATTTGATAGTAAAAAAGCATATTTTTTAGAGTATAAGAATTTTAAAACAACAAAGGAAGAGGAGCTTGCTTTTTTTAAGATGAAGTTTCCAAATTTTGGAAAAGAAATTGTAAAAATTGAGCTTGTCAGTGAAAAAAATTGCATGGAGACAGATAGTGGTATTCTTTGGGATAAGTCAAATAAAACTGACGGAACAGCACATGAATCAAAGAGAAACCAGGGAATCTTCACAGCACCAGATTCCTTCTATATCATAGCGCAAAATGTCGCTTGGTGGGGAGACCATGCACATTTTTTCATTAGGGTTACATTTGCAGACTCCTCAAAAGAAGTTAGTAAGCTTATTTCTACTATAATAGATGAAGAACCAGATGGCGGACTAACAAAAACAGAAAAAATAGAGTACCTCAGCTTATGCATAGTCAATGATAAAACAAGCTCTACAAAAATGACAGAAAAGTTAGACTATATTCTTTTTAGGAAAATGGTCGATACAACCTACTCTTTACTAAAAAAAGACACTCCAAATCCAACTTGCACAGCATTTTTGGAGAGCCATATGAATCTTTTTGAAAAAGAAGGAATAAATGAAGGAAAGTACTATAAAAGTCAAGAAGAACTTATAAAAAGTATTGTAAAAGAAAGGAAAACACAAGGGATTGATAGTGACTTTGGTAAATGTTTTACTGAGTTTGGTAAAAAAGTGTTGCCAGATTTATGGTCAGGCGCGAAATCCTTCCCAGAGCCAGTTGACATCACTAAAATAGTAGTCACCCCCTTTAAAGGAAAAGCCATTGGTCCTGATGAGCTTATGACAGGAAATACCAAGAGTAAAGTAATTGTTATAGAGTATTCAGACTCAGATTCTTCTTTTTGTGCTCTCGTTCATATGTCCCTAATAAAGAAACTGCAAGAAGATTACGCTACGAAAGTTGGTTTTGTGTATAGGTACCATCCACTTTCTAAATTTCAGGCTAGTTTTGAGAAATCACGAGCAGTCTATTGTGTCGGCAAGATAGCTGGCGCTGAAAAACAAAAGAAGTATCTTGAACAAGTATTTACTGAGTCATTAAAAAAACAAGAAGACCATCTTTCAGTTAAAGACGAAAAATTAACTGCTAAAAATAGTGGTATTAGTGAGGCAAAATTCAAGACATGTCTAGAAAGCCAGGAATCAAGTGATGTTATTACAGCGTCAATGCAAGATGGTGCCACCGCTGCTGGATTTCCTGCTGGATCAGATGGCACACCCAATATCTTCATTCTCATTAAAGGTGATAAAGGGTATAATTTGTTTTCAGAAATAAACGATAAATATGATGCTACAAAAGCCCTTGTTGATGAGGCTCTTACACGATAACTTGCAGAAATAGTATAAGATTTAGTTTATTAGAGATGTCAAGCGAAAAGTGCCTGCTACTCCTGCTTTTTCCGTTGTCTTTTGGTTACGAGTTACTAACTGCCTCAAAACTGTCTAAGTTTTTCCATCGTAAGTACTTGCGAATCCCTACGACACAAATTGGTATTCGCCTACCTCGTGGTTTTGAAAAAGCCATGAGCTAGCTTTTTCAAAATATAGCTGTGGTATTCTGCTCCTCACGTACGCCAAACAGTTTGGAGTCAGTCGCTAAATACATCTTCTCTTTCGAATCTTAATTAGACCTCTTTCAAAAGTCTCCCTGCTTTCGCAGAAATGACAATGTAGGAAAGTGAGGTTTAGCGGTAACTCTCTAGAGAGAGGGACTAGAATACCGAGATATCTCCTGTTTTCTTATCGATACTGTACCAGTTAAAAGTGGCAACATGGTCAGACATATCTTCGTAGACGTGAACACTGTAGTAGTTGGAGTCTTGTGAATCAATAACAATACGAGTGGTGCCGTTGCTCTGGGTGACTCTTGCTTCCCAGTCCTTTACTTCAAGAAGCTCTCTTATTTTTGCAAGTGCAACAACTTCTGTTATTTCTGAGGAGTTTTTCACAGGAGGGTTCGCCACCTGATTGTTCCCAGGAGAAATTTCTTGTCTTCGATTAAAATAAGCTCCTAAACAACCAAAGGAAATAATAGCAATAAGGAATAATGAACCTGAAAAAATTTGTTTTTTGTCATAATGTATTGGGTGGGCGATAGAGGAGTCGAACCTCTGACATCCACAACGTCAATGTGGCGCTCTACCAACTGAGCTAACCGCCCCTGTTTTTATCTTAATTACCCACATCATCCTGTGCACGTTTTTATGTATCTACCAACTGCTTCTCCTGCTTGCTAGCAGGTAGAAGTCTGCACAACCAAGTTGCTTGATAACCGCGCTAATATACCTTTCCATACTACCATATACCAAAATCTATGGCAAAAAAATGTATGAGAAAATAAAGCTCTCTTGTAAAGAAAAGAATAGCAATGTAATAATAAGTTATCTCTCTTTACTTTGCCTTTCTTTGTGATCGTTACTCTTTTTAATGAGCAAGGAACTTGATTGCACTTTCCCCCCAGCTCCTACATTATAGACCATTTTACAGTTGATGGCTTTGCAGGTCGCTATTTCAGGTACATTTTCTGCATGTCTATCGCCACCATTTGCAAAAATGTGGGGTCTAATGCGTTCGAGTTCACGGCAGACGCTCATGTCGGCATAGTCTGGTGAGTGCCATGTGATGACCACTTCATCGACCGCTTCAAACGCTTCGATGATTTCTTTTCTTTCATTTTGACCCATGAACTCTTGTCCTTTTTTGTCACGAAGCCAATGGTCATTATTGAGGATGACAACTAGTCTATCACCTAACTTTTTTGCTTCATTAAACATACGCACGTGGCCGATATGTACAGGGTCGAACCCACCCGAGACAGCGACAGTAATATGCTTTTTTGGATAAGTGAATACTTTTCGAGGAACTAGTTTCTTTTCTCCTTTTTTATTGATTTTGGTGATAACTTTCTTTGCGGGAGCTTTTTTTTGATGAGATTTTTGTATTGTTGACATATGAGTAAAATCATAACATAAAAGTGTACTAAAATGGAAGCATTATCCTAGGTATTTCGCTGGTAGAACAGGGTGAAGGATAATTTCTTGTGAAGAAGTTTTGTTCTTTCGAAGCTACTCCTTAATGGCAGCTATTGCTAGTGATCTATTCCGGGGCATGGGTCGAACTTTTCCAATTACTCAAACGTCTTGTGAACTAAGTATAAAGGATACATAGGATACTGATTGCAAACTTGCGGGTGATCTCACAGGGAATCGAACCCTGATTTACGCCGTGAAAGGGCGCCGTCCTAACCGTTAGACGATGAGACCAAATTATTTTTTCTGTTTTCAAACGAGGGATTAGTCGCGACTGTTTTTTAGAATAAGACTTTAGAGAAAGAGCAGTCTTCTTAGCACGCTTGTTATTTGACAAGTAGGGGAATTATACCATAGTAATGTCTCTTTTTCAAGCGAACTTTCATAGTATACTGAAGACTATGATACACAAAATACGAAAAGAAAAAGTGTACGAAAGTAATCATGGCTGGCTGCACTCGCGGTTTCTTTTTTCTTTTGCTGAATACTTTGATGAGAGCAATGTATCATGGGGAAAACTTCGCGTTTTTAATGACGATAGTATAGAAGGGTATAGCGGTTTTCCACTACACTCTCATGCCGATATGGAGATAGTGACTATCATGCATAGAGGTACGCTCACTCATGAAGATAGTATGGGTAATAGACGAGAGATTGGCCCTCTATTTGTGCAGCGTATGTCAGCAGGTACTGGAGTAAGGCATAGTGAGGTAAATCATGGTGGCGAGAAAATAGAACTCTATCAGCTTTGGTTTCTTCCAAGTAAAAAGAGTCTTACGCCAGAATACGAAGAGAAAAAGTTTGAAGAAAAAGAGGGTCTGACTCTCCTTGTCTCTCCATCCGGCGAAGAGGGGAGCCTGTCCGTACACTCTGCTGTAAAAATCTATCGAGGTGAGATAAAGAAAGGGGAAGTGTTCACGATTGATCTTAAAAAAGAAGAATACATTCTCGTATATGTGAGACAAGGGAGTATCTCTATCAAAGAAAAAGAGTATAGAGAGCGATATCAGGCGAGAATATCTGAAGAGGAAAAACTCGAGATTGTAGGAGAAATGCGCGCGCAGTTTTTTGTCGTCATCACAGGGTAATTTTTCTTGCTTTTATTCGCGAATAATACCCCGTGGCGTAAGCCCGGGGTTGTTTATTATAGAATCTTTTATTTTGTGCTGTATCCCAGCGCCAAGTGTGAACTTTCTAGTTCAGGTTCGCTTTTATTACAAAGCGTCTTATACCACTAGAGTGACTTTGCTAAGTCAAGGATGACAATTCGAAAAACTTTACTCATGATGGTACTTTCCACCAATAAGAACTGAGTTTGCTCTATAGAGTTGCTCAATGAGTATTGCGCGTACGAGCATGTGCGGGAAGACTAAGTCAGAAAGTGAGAGTATTTTGTCTGCTTTTTCTTTAACTTCATCACTCACGCCATAGGCGCCGCCAATGATAAAAACGAGTCGCTTTGTTCCTTCACTTTTTTCTTTCTCAATTATTTTTGAAAAGTCTGATGTGTTTATCTTTTTACCGTGCTCATCCAGGAGGAATACTTTGTCACCTGCTTTTATCTGACTCACTATTTTTTTGCTTTCATCTTTCACATCTCCTCTCTCAGGAAAAGACCACTCGATACTAAAATACGGTGAGAGCCTCATTTCAAACTCGTAGATATAGTCCTTGAGAAAAATAGCGTGTGCTTTCCCTGGAGAAATAATTAATATTTTCATAAGAGGCTTACTGGGAGTGCTGGTCATCTTTTAACTTATTTATTTCTTGGTCAAGCACTTTACTATTATAAAAATCAAGGCATTTCATAAGCCAAAGGTCTTTGTTGTTGTAGCTGTCTCCATTGTTCGACATCATACGGTCAATCGCATATTTTTTTGCGAAATCGTCAATCTCTCTTAGCTGCTCTACTGAGGTATCAGATAGTTCTACGTAACCTCCAGCAGAGTTTTCATTTTTCCAAAATGTTGTACTAGAACTCATCTCTTTAAGGCAAGAAATAAAGGCAATATTTTTTAGTGTTAATTCTTTTGGATAGGTAGTATCACTTTCAATCGGTTCTTTTTCTACTTGATGTGGAATATACTTTTGTTGCCAGTCCTTCATTTTTTTCTGAGTATAGAGAAAATACATACTAAATAAAGTTATGAAGATTAGAATGGTGACACCAAAGATAATTTTTGTTTTGTTGTTCATGGGTTTTATAAACCTCTTACTACTTCTACTTTTGCGCCGATTTTGTTGAGCCTTTCGGCAATATCTGCGTAACCACGAGTGATGGAGTAGACATTACGAAGGTATGAGGTTCCTTCGGCGGCGAGCATGGCTATGAGAATAATGGCAGTTGGACGAAGCGCGGGAGGAGAGACTATCTGTGCCGCAAGGAGCTTTACAGGTCCAGTGATAAGCGCTCTGTGTGGGTCAAGGAGCTTGATGTCTGCTCCAAGTCTGTTTAACTCAGTAAAATAGATGGCACGATTTTCATAGACCCAGTCATGGATAAGTATCTGACCTTCTGCCATACAGGCGATGGGAACGAAGAAAGGGAGATTATCCATGTTAATTCCAGGGAAAGGGAGAGCATGTATCTTATCCGTTGGGGCAAAGAGTTTACTTGGATGGATGGTAATGTCGACAAGTTTTGTCCTTCCATTTTTCGAAAAATAGACTTCGCTTACTTCATATTTTTGTCCCATGCGTTTTAATTTTTCAAGTTCAAGCTCAAGAAAATCTATCGGACACCTTGTGATAAGAAGAGTGCTTTTGGTGACGATAGCCGCAGAAATAAAAAACATACTCTCGATAGGGTCTTCGCTGTTATCATGCTCAATTGAAACATTGATGTCTGCCTTACCGTGGACGGTGAGCGTGGTCGTCCCGATACCTTCGATATGAATACCCATTTTCTCAAGGAGAAAACAAACATCTTGCACTTGGTAATTTGGTGGTGCAAATTTAATGACGGTGACGCCAGGTACTTTTGCTGCTGCAATGATGGCAGTGATGGCTCCCGTATCTGATGATTCATAGAGAGGGATAGTCGCTGGTTGTAGCTCACCATGAGTTATAACGTAATGATCTTCTTTTGTCTCTACAATCACACCAAGATACGAGAGGGCATACTTATGTGAGGCAACAGTTCGCTCTCCCATTTTGCACCCACCAGAGTGAGGTAGGTGAAATGAATCTGCGTAATGAATAAAAGCCCCAGCAAACGTGAAGGAGCGAATGCGCGCCGCAACACTTTTGTCCATAGTTTCAAAGGAAAGCTTTTCGGGCGGGATTATTTCGAGAGAATTTTCTTGTATCCAGCTTATCTTCACGCCGACGCTTTCGAGTAGCTCTTTATAGCGATAGACTTCTTCAATATGAGGGATGCCATGTATAACCGTTGTACCACGATTAACGAGCGCTGCAACCATCATATTGATAGCGCCATTTTTGGAAGTATTAGTCTCTATACTACCAGAAAGTTCTCTTCCGCCTTCAACTTTGAAATCAATCATTCCTTTTTGATGGGTAAAAGGTTGACCGATAAGAGTGCTTATTTTATGGAGGAGCGAGGCTTCTACAGTTTCTTTTCCTTCTTCGATAGCTATCACTTGCGTCTTATCGATATCGAGAGCTTCTGCGAGCTCTGCTGGAGATAAGCCTCTTTCTTGCCTCAAGTCCCTAATAAAAGTGCCGAGTTTTTCTTGCTCGCTGTTCATAGTTTGTACAGTATATCATGAGTCTTGGGCAGGCATTTCTCTCTTACAAGGCTTCTCTTATTAACTAACTTATTAACTAACTACTGGGTTTTTTAGTTATCAGGCGGTATGAAGGAGTCCTGCTCTGATTTTTAACTCGCTATGTATTTCTTGTTCACTCTTACCGTAGCAAAGCCAAGTCCTATGAAAATAAAACCAAGAAGGACAAGTACGAGTGGCCAACCGATAGAATTTGCAAAATATTTCCCTGTGATATAGGAAACGTGTGCCACAAGGAAGAGCATGGTGAGGATGAGGACGGTGCGATTTTTGAGATAGACTGCAGTGAGAATGCTTCCGCCTAGGATGACGAAGTAAAAGAGTTCCCACATCCCTGAATCAAAAACTCTTGAAAATGCCGCTCCTAAAAATCCGACTGTGCCAAAGAAGTAGAGAGCACGAGAGAGCGTCTGACTAAGACCAGTTTTTCCAAAAGAGTAAGCAAGAAGGAGATAACTGATACCGATCGCCATGGTGAGATACGCATAGACGTCTCCTTCTTTATAAAAAGGGCTGTTAAGTATTGCTGCAGTAAGGAGATAGAGAAAAGCTGTACCATTAGCGATACTAAAGAAGGTGAGGAGTGAATTTTTGTGAGCTATAGTTAAGAGGATATAGAATGCTGTGACACCTCCAAAGGTGATGGCGATAGGCCATGCAGTATCTATTCCACTACCAAGTTCATGAAGGGTAACCAGTGCGCCGCCTGGGATGAGCGTCCCACCAATAGCTTGAAAGACAAGTCCAATCGAATCTTCAGGCTTCTTTTTAAGAAACACAGAGCCGGTACCTGTGAGCATAAGACCGAGACCAAGGGTTATGAGCACTCGAAGTAATGATCCAAGGCTTCCCCAGATTTGTGAGATGAGTGTGATGATCCCAACGACGACAATAACTGCACCGATAACGTAGAGAATTTTTGTAGCAGTAAAATGAGAGGCTAGTTTATTTCCGCTAGCTTCTTTTTTCAGTTGGAGGGTGGAGAATATTTCTTCTTGTGTGATACTTCCTTTTGCGAGACCTTCTTGTAGTTCCTTGAGTAGTAGTTCTTTGTTCATAAAGAATAAAATAAATGATTAATTTCTTCCTGGCACAATCCAGCCGATAAACTGAAAGTTATTTTGGTAATAGTAGGCACTATTTTGTATAAGGTTGAGCCTATGGCTACCATTCCCTTTAACGAGATAGTAATCAAATGATGATGACGAGCCGCCGAATAGAAAGAAATCACCACCCCCACTCTTATATCTGCCGGACACACTAACGCCATCAGGAGAAGTTAAGAGTCCGTTTAAGTTTAGTGACTGTGCTTCTTCTAAGCTGACTTCTCTACTTGTGTTACTTTTCGTATCATGAAGGAAAAGACGTGCAGGGTATGTTTTTTCAGTTGGGATAGCATTTTTATTAGTAGCAAAGACTGTACTTGCGGCACTATGAACAATTAGTTTTCCTGACTCGACAGTATACATCTTTTCAAGATTGTCATTACAAGAGTAGATTTGATTAGTGCACAGTGTGTAAACAAAATTATAATCTGTTGTGATAAAAAGTGAGGGTAGATAGGTACTGAGTACGACTACTAAAATAAGAATAAGAGGTAGAGTAAAAGCAAGAACAATAGTTATATTTTGTTTTAAAAAATCTTTCATACGTATAGTGTAGCACTTTCTGTGCGGAAAGGGAGGAATTTGAACTCTCGAACAGGTGATTAGTGTCTAGTAGTGTCTAGCACAACTTTGGTAAGTCGTTAATCGTGCTGTGAGGCGTAAGCCCCACTCTTTGTTTTAAAGATGAGTGCCTTAAGTTTCCAGTCATTTTTCCAAGATCTACACAGAGTACTAAAAAGTAGAACTTCTTCAAAGTTTAAGAAAAACTCAAAGAGAATAGTTGGGTCTTTGTGGTTTCTTAGTTTCTAAATCAGTATGGTATCATAGCTGTATGAAAAAAGAATATCTCATTGCAAGTGTCACTATCTTTATCTTACTCGCTTTGGTCTCAGGAGGGATATATTTCTTTTTCTTCACGAAATTTTTCATGAAAAATGCAGATGTATCAGCTCCAGCTCCAGCAAGCACAACACCACTCTCCACTGCTCTCGCTACAAGTAGTAAGATGTCACCGAAGAATCTCTCGTATGTAATTGATAATAATAGTGTGAAGCTTATTAATGGCCTATCAGAAGTCTCTGTGGTGCCTTCCTCTTCGAGTAAGACTGTTACAAAGTACTTTGGTGATGAAGTCGTAGGAGATTTTAATGGAGACGGCACCATGGATACCGCGTTTATCATCACTCAATCTTCTGGCGGTAGTGGTACATTCTATTACGTTGTTACCGCGCTACAAGAAGGGGATACTCTTATCGGAAGTAACGCAGTGCTCATTGGAGATAGTATCGCACCACAAAGTCTTGAGTTCCTTGACGGTATGATTATCGCTCATTATGCAGAGAGAAAGTATGATCAAGAAATGACGGCAATACCGTCTGTTGCAGCCTCCGCGTATATGAAAGTTACTGGGCAAACTCTCGAGAGAGTTCCTGTTGTGCTCACTAGTTCAAATAAAGTAACTGTGGGCACTTCCCCATTTGTCCTTTCTGGAATAGCTTGGGGCACATGGTTTGGAGAAGGAAGCTTCCCTTATCAACTTCTTGATAGTGACGGCAGTCTCCTGACGGAAGGTGAGGTCAAGGCACAAGGAGAGTGGATGACGAGTGGGTACGTCGCTTTTTCGGAAGAGATAACATTTACAAAGAAGCCAAAAGGAACAGTAGGTCTTCTTGTTTTTAAGAGAGATAATCCTTCTGGTCTTCCGGAGAATGACGCGAGTACCACCATTCAAGTAAGGTTCAATTAGTGTGGAGTTCTTATTTTAGCTTAGTAAAGTTGTTCTGAGAAATTATTTTAAAAAAAACCTTTTTGGATCCTAAATTTGGTCGAGTGTAAATCGATAAAAAATGGAAAGAGAGAATAGTGCCATTACGCAGTTAGAAAGATTGATGGAAGTTTTGGTAGCTCAGTTGATGAAATACTAAAATAAAAGTTTTCTATAGAATATGAAAAATAACAAAAATAGTTCATTGTGTCTGTCTGAGATATAACTTATGTCTAAATTTACACAGTATAGTATGGCAATAATAGCAGTAACTATTTTTATTAGCTTTACTTGTATCTATTTTATAACATAAGGTCTCCCGTGGAGTCGGTTTTCATCTAATTGGACTATAAAAAGCGACGAAAAAATTGAAGAGGTTGCTTATCGTATCAATGCAAAATTTTCTCAAGATAGTGAGGTTCTTACGACTATTTATTTAAAAACTGACGCCACTAATAAAAAACTTCCAAAGGACGCATCTATCACAGTAAATGGGCAGCCAATTGAATCAAAGTACTACAATACCGGTGAAGCAGTTGGGTACAAGTATTTTGCAAATATACCGAGAGCAAAAGAGTACAAGCTACTTATAAAACGACCAAAGGAAACTGATATTGCGAAAGTCATTCTATCAAATAATTTTTCTGTTAAATTTCCAAAAGAAATCTCTAAAAACAGACCCTTTTCTCTAGTCTATACAGCCGATACAATACCGGTCAACACTGAACCGTTTGTACAATTCCGTTCATCTACTAAAGAACCGATTTTGACAAATGATCAGTATCAGTTTGGTTTAACCATACCAGTAATAATTCAGAATGAAAAAATTGTTATGGATTCATCATCTGTACTTGCTAGTGAGAAAATAATAGATCTCAGAAATGGTTCGATCATGCTCTATGTTGGAACACAGTTTCAACAACCGGACGGAGACTTTTTGATCGGCGAAGAATATCCTATTGAAATCGTCGATTAGTTATATTCCTAAATCGACTTCTAACTATGTATGGGAAATTGCACAATTTCTACTTCTTGTTTTGAAAATAAGTACTTTAAGCTGGTCAGTTATCTTTCTAAAGCAGTCTTATACTATTAAAAACTAAGTACTTTAAAAGCTAGCTATAAAGTACTAAAGATAGCTAGAGGGAGACTTGGATAGTACATTAGATTTCCTAGGTACTCTGACCATTTAGATTGAATATTTGCATGACTCATTTTTACATATCCTTTAGCTATATCGTCCTGACTAATCCAACCCATCTCGGTAATGAGATAGTTTTCGTTCTGTGAATCTATCCCACCAAAGTTTTTAATCCCGAGTATCTTTAGCTTTTCACCAGATTTTAGTTTGTAAAGCGTTATCTCAGGTAGTCTAATAGAAGAACTTGCAGGATCTTTTATAAAATTATTTAGTTACTCTTTTTGAGCTTCGCTTGGTTCATTTATATAAACATCTTTTTCACTAGCAATGAATCTACCACTTTTGTCAGAATAGCTTTCGTAGAAACTATTTTTTGCTATTTCAATTTCTTTATCTCCAGAAAGCCCCGGGAACACTAATGGATTTTTATAGATGGTTAGATTTATTCCTATACAGACAGTCACAAAGAGTGTTGAAGCTATTTTATAAGTAAGACTTTTCGGAAAAGAGAGAAAGAGAAGAATAATCATGAATGGCACAGCTAACCAAAAGCCTGTCATGCCAGTATTGAATGCTCCGCCGATTGAGAAAATAACTGAAGTTATAAAAAAGAAAGTTTTAAAATAGTTAATGAAGAGTAGTGATTAGTTAGTTAAAAAATGACGCTATCGTAAAGATTCCCACAAGTGACATGATGATGGTAATGGTGATACCAAGTATATTAGAAAGCATCGAGTTCGTCTTATCTCCTAATATCTTTTTATTGTTTGCCATAAAGAGAATAATGACAAGAAGGGGTGGAGCAAGAAGACCGTTGATGGCTGCTGTGTAGTACAGCATAGTGATGGGCTCTATTTGAATGAAATTAAGAAGAGCTCCCACAAGAAGAGCAATGCTGAGTACAGCATAAAATCCTTTCGCCTGAGAAAAAGTTTTTCCAAGACCTGCTTTTATTCCAAAAGCTTCCGAAAGAGCGTACGCCCCAGAGCCAGCGAGCACTGGCACAGCAAGGAGTCCCGTTCCCAAAATACCAAGCGCAAAGAGAAGTGTCGCGTAGTGACCTGCCAAGGGAGTGAGAGCGTCTGCGAGCTTCGTTGCTGTTGCTACGTTATAGACACCATTGTCATGAAAGGCACTCGAAGCAGTAATGATGATAAAAAAAGCAACAATGTTTGAGGCTGCCATACCGATAACGGTATCAGTACGCATTTCAGTCAAATCACTTTTGGTAAGTTTTGGTCTACCTTTCCCAAAGGCATGTATTTTTCCGCTAGCAATTTCTTCTTCGACTTCTTCATCTGCTTGCCAGAAAAAAAGATACGGAGAGATTGTCGTTCCGAGGAAGGCTGTGACGTTGAGAAAAAATTCTTTGTTCCACTGTATGTGAGGAACGAGCGTAGCGAAAGTGATGCTGTGCCAGTCATGCTTTACCATAAAAGCTGCAAAAATATATGCTGCGATAGAAAGAGCAAAGTATTTTAAAAACTTTACATAAAGATGGTAAGGGATAAAGACTGCCGCTGCTGCTGTAAATAAAGTAATACACACCATTGAAATACCGACACTGAAAGGGGAAATCATATGAAGTGCTGTTGCCATAGCACCAAGGTCAGCACCAATGTTGATGACGTTTGCAAGTATGAGAAGAGAAACAGACCCAACGAGAATATACCTCGGATAATGTTTTCTCATCAGTCCAGCAAGTCCGTCTCCAGTCACCATTCCGATACGACCGCACATTTCCTGTACGGCTATCATGAAGGGGATGGCATAAAGAGCTAGCCAGAGCTGCTGAAGTCCAAACATTGCTCCAGTCTGCGCGTAGGTAGCAATACCTGATGGATCATCATCTGCGATACCTGTGACCACTCCAGGACCTACGGTTTTCATTGTACGCCGGTAAAGATTTTGTATATTCATAATAAAAAGAGTATAGCATTATACGGTTTTTTGCCTATGAAAAAA
>JAYTSG010000053.1:0-1811 GCA_043745785.1 bacterium
CCGTCTTTCTTCTAAACTTGTCATCACTTAATGCATGTATTCGTGTGTACATTAGTATAGTGTAGCGTAGATTGGGGGTTTTGAAAGAGGTCTATTGAACGTGAGTTCTTGACTGCCTCCAAAACTACTAAAAAGAGGAGGTGTCCAGGGTAAACTCACTCCTAGTAATCCTCAGAGAAAAAGACTCCCCTTACGCCGTCCATATCCTCTATGAGAAGTTTCATGACTGCAAACCTATACCTATCTGCGAGGCAAGTGACCATTATCACTCTTACCATTAACCTCTCGAACCGCGATGATTAGGGATCTTGTTTCTATTTTAGTTTGTAAAAATCTAACTCTTAATAACTTTTCGTATTTTTGTAGAGAGGATAAAAAAAATATCTAGTGGTAAGGCAATAAGATATTGCAGTGACCGTAATAGAGGATTTGAAAAGCGTTGCAAGGCTTTTGAATGCTCGTAAGCTACGGTAAAAAGTAACACCGTCGCAATCACTAAAAACTTTTGTAGTTCTCCAATATGTATTGATGACAAAGTCTCAAGACAAAGAGAAAGACCAACAAAGCCGACGATAACATACGCCGCCTGTGGCATACCTTTATACTTATGTATGAGCTTTGATAGTAGTGGTGTGATAAAAAGCATAGAAACAACTCCAATCATTACCCCCGCAATGACAATGGGAAGCTTCTCCGAAAAAGATACTGCTGAGATAACATTGTCAATACTAAAAACAATATCCGCGAGGACTATCTGCCATATAACATTCTTAAAACTAACTCGCGTATTTTGTACTGTATGACCTTTCTCATCAAGCACTTTTCCAAGATGAGAGACCGCGAGGTAAACAAGGTACAGACCTCCGAGCACCTTTATCCATATATTCTGAAGAATAATCGATACAAAAAAGAGAGCAATTACTCTAAAAATAGCACCGAGCATAATACCTATACGTATTGCTTTTATTCTTTTTTCTTCAGGAAGAGACTCAGCAATGGTGGCATTGACGAGTGCATTATCAATAGAAAGTAACACCTCGATAATAAAAAGTGAAACTAAGATTGAAAGGATTTCTGGCATAAAAGCTACGAAGTAAAAAGAATGTTATATAAAAAGCGTAGTCACTCGCGCGAGAGTGTCTCTATAAGAAGTTACCAGTACATGTTCTTTACCGAGCTTTTCTTCACAAACAAGATACACTTTATCGTAAAATAATTTTTGATTAAGAAAACTCATATGCATTTTTTGGAAAAGATTCAGATCAGTGACAGAGCGAGCGTATTCTGTCGACATAAGATTATGTATTTTATCTGCGCAGGAAACCATCGCTGACTCCATAGGGCCATCTTTAACTGCTTGTATATATGCTTCTTTACGAACGAGCCATGGGAGCTGATCATCATCATCTTTATTTGCATCGAGTGGCTCTGTCACTCCAACAACGATAGTTGTCACCCTTTCGCCAAATTCTTCGAGGAGATTTTCTTTAGTAAAGTTCTTTACGTCTTCAAGTGAGTCATGCATCAGTCCAGCGATGAGGACATCCTCGTCGTCAGTGACACAAGAGAGTATATGAGAGACACTGTAGAGGTGTGAAATATAGGGTGTTCTATCAACACCTTTTCTTTCTTGATCTCTATGGAGCTCTGAAGCACGGTTGATGGCAAGGGAAAGTCGTTTAGAAAGAATCATATAGCATCTACTGTAACACAGAATGAATACTTATTACTACATTGATGATTGTTATCGGTAACATTGATTATTGGCTTAAGAAGCTAAAAAATGTCACCGAAACCATACCTGTATTGTT
>JAYTSG010000054.1:0-2533 GCA_043745785.1 bacterium
AGGGCACGGTGTTGGATACAAAGTACATGAAGAACCATATGTACCTAATTTTGATGATGGCACCAAAGGCCCTAAGCTTGTCCCAGGTATGGTGCTCGCTATCGAGCCAATGGTAAATCTGGGTACTGATGATGTGTTTCTGACTGATGATGGGTATACTTTTATGACCGCCGACGGTAAACGCTCTGCCCACTTTGAACATACGGTTTTAGTGACAAAAGAGGGGTATGAAGTGCTGACGGAGAGAGATTAGGGGAGTATTCTCTTTCCTCTTATTTCTTTTCATGATATATTTCTTGAAGGTTTAATCTAAAGAATTCTTCCGCGCCTTCAGGCCGGAGTGCATTAGTATGTACTTGTCTTAGTTTGTATTTTGTAACTAGGACTGATACCTCATGCCTTCAGGCCGAGGTGGTTCATTAACTTTTTTGTATCTTCACTATGCCTATTATTGTATCTATTATTCTTGTCGCGTTAGTAGTTACCTTGTTCAACTGGATCTTTTTCTGGAAAGTTTTTGAAAAAGCTGGTGTACCTCCTTGGAAGTCCTTGATACCTATCTATAATTATTATTACTTAGTGCTCATCGCAAAGTTGCCTAAGTGATATTTCATCTTAATTATTATACCTCTTTTTTCATACTTCTACCAAAAGAAATAGTAAAAGAGTTAGTAGTAAGCCCAATCTTTAATAACGTCATCAAAGACGTTGGCTTTCTCGTCAATGCCTATCTTTGCTATAATCTCGCCCAAGTATTCGGTAAAAATGGTCTCTTCTCACTAGGTCTCATTTTCTTGCCAATTATCTTTTTCCCCATACTCGGATTTGGTAGTGCAGAGTATGATTTTACCGGAGTTAAGACTCTCAAAAAAGAAGATGCGACACCTTCTACCCCAGTTTCAGTCTATACTCTCCATGGAACCATGAATCCTGTGACAGGTGGATTCGCAAGTGCTGCACCCCAAGTTCATGCTGAAGAATTAGCTACTCAAAGTAGTGAGAAACTATAGCACGGTATCTTATACCATGCTAGACTTTTAAGATGACACTACAAACAATACTAGAAAAGCTCAGAATAAAAGAAAAAGAGCCTGCAGTCGAAAATGCTGGCATAGCAAAAGCCTTTGCTCCTTACGAGGATATTGATGGTAAAAAGACAACGAAGCTTGGTCTCTTCTTTGTTGTCATAATGGTAATCGCTGGTATTTGGCAAGGGCAAAATTTACTGAGCTCAATACGGATTGGTGTATGGCCTCCAGAAAGGCTCTCGAAGTGTTTCTCTTATGCAGCTAAGCAAAGTGGAATTGGGATAAAGCTAGATAAGTATTATTCCACTTACTTCTACAGCTCTCACGTTCCCTATGTCTTCATACAGCTTATAGTTCATCGTATAGATGAGTATCTACTAAAATATAGTAATTGGTCATCTGAGCTGTATACACAATACCCCATAGGTGACTATCCATCAGAGTATGGTAATTGGCCATCATGTAGATATTCTCCGCCTGAGAGAAAGAACCATTTCGATACTTTATACGAGTCACTTTCTCCAAAGTTTGTTGAGATTAACGATCTTTCAAAAAGTATGTTACCAGATGAAATTGAATTGATTACACAAAATAGGTTAAAAATGAGGGGAGTTGGTTATGATAACAGTATCAAGCTTGACAATTTAGAAGCTGTCATTAGCAAGAAGAAAGCAAAAGTTGAAGAATTAACTCTTGAAATAAGAAATGTGTTTATCAGTGCATCATCAACGCTTCAAAGTGTAGCAGATGGTTATGAAAATGAAGTAACATGGATTGAATTCAAGCGCTTTGCAATAACCTTTATTTTATTTGCGCTACTTGTAGGGTTTGCGTTACGGAAATACTTGAAGGCAAAGAATAATCAGTCTGAATTCAGTATCATTTGGCTAGGTTTTGTGACTCTTTTTTGTATACTTCTTGCGGAAGCAGTAATTGTTTTTATAGATACTCTGTTACCGGAGTTATCAGACAAGCTCATTACTGCTCTTGCTGAGTTTCCCAGGAGTCTTTTCTAGATATTTCATTTCTTTTCTAATTAAAAGTAAGTTTAAAAAAGTAAAAAGAAAAGAGAGTGGTGGTAAAAATTCTAAAGATAAAAAATATAGATGACGTTATTTACTATCCTGCCATGTATTTTTTTATAAACAATCACAAACACTCTTGCATGCTACACTCATGTTATCCATGGAAACTGTAGGTAATCCTCATGAGCAAGAAATAGCAAGTCTCCGTGATCGTATCCGCGGACGTCGTGAAGCCCTTTCGAGTATGTCGGAACGTTTTTCAAAAGAATCTCTTACTTCAGAAATACTCGCGCTCTACGAGGGAGAAGAAAAGCCGGCTGAAGTAGAGCCATTCCCGCAAGTAAAAGCAAGTGAAGAAAAAAAGCTTCTTGCTATTCTCGACCCAAAAAATATGGGATAGTCAAAATCCTCTCAGGGCACGGTGTTGGATACAAAGTACATGAAGAACCATATGTACCTAATTTTGATGATGGCACCAAA
>JAYTSG010000055.1:0-7277 GCA_043745785.1 bacterium
GCCGTAGGCGTCGCTCTTTTGTAGTGTATAGAAGGTAGTTACTGATGTTATTAGAATACTGAGTCACGGTGAACTAAGTTTTTTATAAAACAATATATATTGACTTTTGTAAAGTGCTGTGCTATAATCCTAAAGGATTTTCAACCGAGGCGTTTTGCCTCATTTCGCAACCAAGCCCTCAAAGGGGAAAAGCATGAAAAATAGTTTTTTGATCCACACCGTGGCTTTTGTCATGGTCACACTCCTCGCCGCTTGCGGTGGCGGAGACAACAGTCAGTCATCGGCTCCGGTGGTGAAGCCAACACTTTCGGTGTCGGCTACGCAGGTTGATTGTGCATACCAAGCTGATGACTTCGTCGTCGGCGAGGTTGCACGACCAGTCTTCTGCTTGTTCGTCCAAAGTGGTGACGACGCCACGATCACGGAGGTCCCAGTCACTATGTCAAGCTCTGGCGCTGGTCTGGCAACAGGTCTCGGCGACGGCGTGATCACACGCGTCCAGCTGACCACGATGACCGACAAGGGTGTACAGCAATTGACCGAGGCTACTGGCTTCACCGCCGGCAAGCTGACTCTGCGCGCGAATATCGCGCTCAAGGCCAATCAGCCAGTTGTGATGGCACTCCGCATCAACGTGGAAATGCCAGCCAAGCTGGTATACCTGCCGGCAGATGTCAAGGTGAACTTGCAGGTCGGCAGCTTCACGGTCAAGTACGACGAGGCGAAGTATGTCTCGGCGGACAAGATTGTACCGATGACGATTGACAAGCGTGCCGTCCGGTACGTGGAACCTCTCACCATCGTCGGAAGCTTCGGGGGTATTGACTACATGTCGGGCACTGGGACATGGCTGGGGAACTTCACCTTGGTTAATCCGGCCAAGGCGGACAGGCTCATCAGTACGTCGTACATCAGCCTGAACGGCTCTTTCCAAGAGGCGGACATCTTCGTGGCAAATTGCTTCAGCAATCTGCGCGTGGTCTACCAAGACCAAGGCGAGGTGTTGGTGCAGAATGTCAGCACCGGCAACTACGCCGGAAAGATGGTTCGCGTGCCTGCCGGCAAATCTGTCATCGTGTCGGTCTACGCCGACACGGGCAACTGCGTGGCACCTCAGGTCGGTGCGCAGTTGAACATTGTCCTGCAGGTGTACGGCTCCTACGAAGGCATGGCACTCCGTGAGGAGTGGCAGGGATACGGCGAAGTGATCGTCCGCGTCCCATGGGGCGGAAAGGGCTAAAACCACCCGGGTCCTGTGTCCCATCTACACAGGAAAGGCGACTTCGGTCGCCTTTTACTTTTTCATATTTATATCTAATTGCTGTATTTGAATGTATCGCTACAGGTCATGAGCTTACAGGTAATTGACTAAAAGCTGTAAGCTATACCTTGACTCACCCCCCACATTGTAAAATGTATTTACTATGAAAAAAATTATCATCAGTGCCTCATTATTTGCGGGCCTATTATTAGGAACACAGATAAGCTTCGCTCAAAATATTTCTGACGGAGATTTATCAAATGATACTTGTGTTAGTCTTCAAACAAGCATCTTACGTTTCCGCTCAACTGACGCTACAGCCGGGGGCGATATTTCAGAGTTACAAGATTTTCTCATCGCAAAAGGAATGCTCACAGGATCTCCTACAGGATTCTATGGAAGACTTACTGTAAATGCTGTCAAAGCATATCAAAGACAAATGGGTGTCTCTCCAACAGGGAATGTCGGACCACTGACAAAGGGAATTATAGAGAAAGAGACATGCGGACAAAACTATATACCTCCAGTTGCAGTCCCTCAAACTTCACAACCCACAATACGAAGTATCTCTGTAGCTACAAACAACACCATGCTAATCTACGGTAATAACCTCAATGCAGTTAATTCGTTTTCAAATGGTCGAAGTTCCTTGAACATAGACAATGGAAAATTTGGCATAGTTATTCGCGACGGGTTAATAACTATTCCAAATATTTCAACAGCACTTAAGGGTAGCTTTGTGGACAATGCTTCATTCGAGGTGACACTCTCTACAAATGATGGGTATATGAGTAATACAGTCCCCACTTCAATCCCAGCATACCCAGTAGCTTGTACTATGGAGTATCGCTTGTGCCCTGATGGATCAGCTATGCCTCGTGAAGCGAATTGTACATGGAGAAATGATAAGTGTTCGACTAATAACCTACCGGTAATATCAAGCCAAAATACTCCTTATATATCCTCGGTAAATACTATAGTGCATAATAATACATTGTATGTTACTGTGTTAGGTGTTAATTTTGAAAATGTTACAAAAATAACTCAAGAAAGACTTGCCGACGGGACTAGTGAAATCAAGACCTTTAGTAAAGAAAACAACAAAATAACTGCGTCAATTCCCATAACTGGAAACTATGCTGGGAAGGTTACGTTTACTTTATATGTAAGTGATGGGAAAGCGAGCAACTCATCAACTGCTTATGTAAATCAAACTTTTATGGCATCACCACCGAGTATTACGTCTGCACAAGTCTTAAGCGATAGTGTAGGAAAAACGTTATTAATTCAAGGAAAAAATTTTCTAACAGTAACTGCGGTATGTATAGAGTTTAAAGTTGATGGAACGCAATGCGAAAGAGTATTTGTGAATTCTTCAGAAAGTAGTGTTGGAATACGGTTACCTCAAATTTCAGGTAATGTTAATGCATCTGTTTGGGTTACTGATGAAAAAAATAATCTTGTTTCAAATATAGTTCAAATATAATTCAAGTTAATTTAAGTAGTTCTGTGGATATGGTGCCAAAAGTTAGCTCAGTTGTTTTGGAAAATAATACTGCAAACGATGGAAGTAAAATACTAAGAGTAAGTGGTTCAAATCTAGATTATGTAGGATCAGTGGTCGTCAATGGTTGTGCTTTTTATACAGTCAAAGGAGGAGCAAATCAAATTCCATTTTACGTTGAGGATTCGAAATTTGGACCAGTCTGCTTGCAGACTGGTCCTTTACTTTTTAGCCTGCGACCTCCGTGTATTTTCGAAACCGTTACATCTAGATGCTAGAGTAACTAAGTTTTGCCCCACATCACTTTTTCCTTCAAATATGCTATACTATCTCAATTATGAAGACATTAAAGGCAATATTTGGGGACAAGAGTTTGCGTGGCAGAATTCTATTTGTTATCGGTATTTTAATCCTTACTCGTATTATCGCATCGATTCCTATACCAGCAGTTGGTACTACTAGCTTGAGTTCATACCTTCAGATGCAGACTACTGGAGTGCTCGGTCTCATCAACATTTTTTCAGGAGGTGGACTTTCTACTCTTTCTATTGCGATGCTTGGTGTCGGACCGTATATTACAGCATCAATCATCATGCAGCTGATGACGGTGCTTTCCCCTCGTTTAAAAGAAATGAATCAAGAAGATGGTGAAAAAGGACGCAGGAAATTCGTCCAATATGGCCGCCTCCTTACCCTTCCTTTTGCTCTTCTTCAAGGTTCTGGATTGCTCGTGCTTCTCTCAAGACAAAATTATATTGAAACTCTCACAAGAGAGTCTTTCGCTCTGAATCTTATTGTTATCACTGCGGGGTCACTTCTCCTTATGTGGCTTGGTGAAAAGATAAATGAGCGTGGTATTGGTAATGGGGTATCACTCATTATTTTTGCAGGTATCGTCGCAGCTCTTCCTCAAACTATTGCAAGATCACTGGTAACTTTTCAAGTATCACAGATTCCTGTACTTCTTGCACTCGTTGCAATCTCCCTTATTTCAATTTACTTTATTGTCTTTATTACTGAAGCAGAGAGACCTATAGCAGTGACGTATGCAAAGCAGTCACATAGCGCGTCGACTGGATTTGGTTATAGTACCTATATACCGCTTCGTCTCAACCAAGCGGGCGTCGTGCCAATTATTTTCGCTATCTCCATACTGCTCTTCCCTCAGCTCATCGGTCAACTGCTTGCAAAACAAGGTGGCATTGGTTCTCAAATAGCTACTTCAGTTAATGCTTTCTTAAATAATCATCTTGCTTACGGTATCATATACTTTCTGCTTGTCTTTATTTTTACGTATTTCTATACGGCAATTATTTTCGAACCAGAAAAGACAGCAGAAAATCTCCAGAAAAATAGTGCTTTTATCCCAGGTTTTAGACCAGGAAAAGCAACAAGCGATTATATCGAACAAGTTCTTACTCGCATAACCCTCGTCGGAGCATTGTTCCTCGGTAGCGTAGCAGTGCTGCCGTATATCGTGCAAAGTCTTACTGGATTTACTTCTATCGCTATTGGTGGTACATCTCTACTCATCGCTATTTCGGTAGTCCTCGACCTTATTAAAAAAGTTGATGCACAGGTGACAATGCGCGAGTATTAGTTAGGTTTACTCTAAAGAATTTTCCCATGCCTTCAGATCAAAGTGTATAAGAGTGTGTACTTGTGTATACACGTATCTTGTAACTAAGATTGACACCTCGAAATCCTCAGCTTGATGAGCTCCATTTGGTTCTCCATTTTTAAAAGAAAGAAAATAAGGTACACTCTAGCTATGAAGCGAGTGGCCTTTTTTCTTTCTGGTTTATTACTTATCAATACTGTCATAGCAGCAGATGTTTTGACTCCACCAAGAGCAGATCTTTTATGTGTCAAACTCACTAAAAATCTTTCAGTAGATAATTCTCCAACTAATACCATTTTAACCAAAGAGACAGTACTCCTGCAAAAATTTTTAGTATCCGAAGGATATTTTACTTCGATCCCGACAGGGACTTTCGGTAAAGCTACTCAGTCAGCACTTAAGGCATATCAAAAAAAAGAGGGTTTAGCTCAGACAGGTGCGGTTGGTCAAATAACTCGCGCAAATATTTCTAAAAAGAACTGCATTCTCGATGCTCCTTTAGTAAAAGATAAGAGGCCAATCACTGCTTCGAGTTCCATCAATGTTACTGGTTCTTCTTCAAATACTGACGGCGTGAAAACTCACTTTGCTTGGGTCTATCACGGAAAGAAATATGAACTTTCCGTACCACTTAGCGATACTCTCTATCAGTCTTACAAGCAAAGTCCAAAAGTATTTACCTATAAAGGGGATCTGCCAAAAGACTGGACTGAAAGGTACAATAGTATGTTCTTAACACTCAAACCAGATGATTACACTTTTGATATAATCACCACAGGGATTTTGTCACTTGCAAGAAAAGAACGTTTAACTTCTGACGAAACTGTTGGTCTGACTCTTGCTTTTGCTCAATCTATTCCTTATGATTTTACGAAAGATATTAAAAAAGAGCATACTCAGTACCCGTATGAGACGCTTTATACCCAAAAAGGAGTCTGTGCTGATAAAACATTTTTGGCATATCATCTCGTCAAGCGCCTTGGTTATGGTGTTGCTATTTTGCAGTACTTAGATAGAAATCATCAAGCTCTCGGTATTAAGTGTTCACCAGCTGACGCAACGAGCGTTTCGGGGTACTGTTTCGCGGAAACGACGAATTATCTCCCTATAGGAGTGATACCAACCTCTTTTGGAGCAGGAGGAGGTTCTGCGACTTCACTTGCTAATAATCTCCCGACTCTCTTTGATATAACAAGATTAGGTAAGGAAGATATTTTCCTTACAACAGAAGGTAAGACATACGGAGGTGTCACTACCGTAAAGAATAACGTTAAAAAAATGCTTGCTATAGAACAAGATATGATAGAGACTAAAAATTATATAGCTTCTTCGACTGACTCTTTGGCTCTACGTCAAAATGCTTTCAACATCATCAAATCGAAGATTGAAATAGCTATTAAAAATAAAGATTACCCATCTTATAAAGATAGTGAAGAGTCATACAGTAACACTTTACTCGAGTATCAAAAGGCTTATAAAGAATATGCTGATGCAGTAACACTTTATAATACCGACATCAAAGAATACAATGCACTTCTACTTGATTTTAGTCAAGGAGGACAAAGTGAAGCGCAATAAGATTTTTGATAGATAGTTAATTTTCCTAAAACTCGCTATACTACCATGAACTATGCAAAAAAAGTTTTTTATCATTATGGGTCGGTCAGGAAGTGGAAAGGGCACTCAAGCTCTTTTTCTCAAAGAAAAGCTTGAAAAACTTGGCTATGATGATGTAAAACATGTTACCACTGGTGGAGGTTTTAGAGCATTAAGTCAAAGAGGTGATTATACTTCAAAAATATCAAATGAATTAACCGATAGAGGAGGATTATCTCCAGAGTTTCTTGCTATTTGGAATTGGTCTCATATTTTTATGCAAGAACTCAAGGAGGGTACGACTGTTATTTTAGATGGAGCACCCCGAAGACTGATTGAGGTTGAAGTACTTCACGGACTTTTTCCTTTCTACGGGTATGAGTATCCGACTGTCGTTTACCTTGATGTAAGTGAGTCTTGGGCAATAAATAAATTAGAAAATCGTCATCGAGCTGATGATTCCTCTGCCCTAGAAAGAGAAAAAAAGATGAAATGGTTTTTTGATGATGTTCTTCCTTGTGTTGCCTCCTTTAAAAATAATCCAGTCTATCGTTTTCTTCATATTAATGGAGAGAGAAGCATTGAAGAAGTGGCAAAAGATATAGAAGAGCAGGTGCTTGGCACTCACTAGCGCTTTTGATGGTGGTATAGTAGTATCAAATGAGTTGTCAGTTCTTAGTTAGAAGCTTAGAAAATACGTTATCATCATGAAATACGATATAAAATTAAAATCAGGAAAAGACCTTGAACATTTACGCGAAAGCTGTCGACGTCTTTCTGTTGTTCTCCAAAAAGCGGCATCTTTCGCCGTGACTGGTATCTCTACTCGCGAAATAAATGACTATGTATATCAGCTTATCATTGACGGAGGAGATACTCCTGCTTTTCTCAACTATAAACCATTCGGCGCCGCCTTCCCGTATCCAGGAAGTATTTGTCTTTCGGTGAATGATGAAGTGGTTCATGGCATAGGAGGAAACTATATTTTAAAAGACGGAGATATTCTTTCTCTTGATGGCGGTATCAAGCATAAAAATATGATCTCTGACTCAGCACTGACTATTCCCATTGGTACTATTTCTACCGAAGACAAGGAATTACTCATGATCACAGAGAGGTCGCTCTACGCTGGTATTGAGGCTATCAAGCCGGGTAATTATGTCTCTCATATTTCTAAAGCGATAGAAAATGCTATTCCCAAAAAATATGGGATAGTCAAAATCCTCTCAGGGCACGGTGTTGGATACAAAGTACATGAAGAACCATATGTACCTAATTTTGATGATGGCACCAAA
>JAYTSG010000056.1:0-12936 GCA_043745785.1 bacterium
GTACATGTGTTTATTATATCAGTTCGAACTGTAAAATAAGTGTAAGAAAAATCCCTTATTTCTTAAGAGATTTTTCCATGGTGCCCAGGGCGGGACTCGAACCCGCACGCGCATAAGCGCTGAGGATTTTAAGTCCTCTATGTCTACCATTCCATCACCCGGGCAAATAGTAACAAAATACTCTTAGACTATACCACATATTTACTGTTTTAAAGCCTTGTTTCGATATCCACAGTTTAGATTATAAATATTAATCTATTTTTAATATATGTGATAGTATGGAAGTGTTAATAACAATAATCACTTATCATATGAATTCATATACTTCTCCGAGCACAAAACCTCTTTATAGAGGGACACAAATTGTTTGGTACATACTTAGTGTTATCGAAATACTACTTGCTTTCCGTTTTGTTTTGAAGCTACTCGCCGCAAATGCAGGGGCAGGATTTACTAGCTTTATTTATGGAATCACCTATCCATTTGTTTTGCCTTTTATTACAGTCTTTAAAAGATCTCAAATTGAAGGGTCTATTTTTGAATGGACAACAATACTTGCTATGTTTGTTTATTGGGTGCTTGCCGTAGCGATCATTAAAATATTTCTCATGAGCAAAAGCGTCTCTACTATCGAAGCAGCAAACAAGCTTGATGAACAAGAAATGTAAGCTATTAGTCCTACAAAGTCTCAGATTAAAAACGCAACCCTTGGTTGTGTTTTTATCTACTTACAGTAAGCAAATATCCTACATTTTTATTAATCATACCTTTACATCTCCCTACTTGCTCAAGAACAAAAAACTTGACATATCTATTAAATCATATATAATATGACCATATGAAAAAAATAGTCATTGCTTTGTTCTTTATGCTTGGTACCAGCTTTTTAGGACATTACGAAAAAGCTGAAGCCTATCTCCGTCATTACAACTATACTAGAGTGAGCGATTTTGAGTATTATAGACCATTCCCAATATTTATGTCTTTTTATCCAGTAACTCCAACTGTACCTATACCGATAATTGAACCTAGCTACCCTACATGCATCACCCCAGTGCCTGGTATGTCTTATATCACTAGCAATATTTACTGTTCATGCCCAGATGGTACTATTATCGGAAGTAATGGTGGGTACAACTCTTGTAAGATTGATAACAATCTGAATCCGACAGTTCCTACTCCATATGTTCCCTATCCAACGGTAAAAACACAGTCTTTATATAACAATAACAGTAACTGCTGGAATGATTGCTCAAACTATAACTCCTTTCAAAATAACTATCGGTCAAACTCACAACAGGGTAGTTGGAACTGGTATTAGTTTATTTTTTGTAAAAGTATTTTTTGTTTCTCAGTGAAATAGACAACTCAATCTAATAAGAGAGTTTCCTATTTCTCAGTCTGACAAGGGAAAGTAATTTTTTCTAGAATACTCGAGAGTAGTCATCAAGAAAGCATTTGAAATGAGATTAGATAAAAAGATTCTCAAAGAGATAGCAGAATTCATGACAAAGGGTGGACACCATCACTCAAACACAAAGAACTCACCGAAAGTATATAGAATAAACAAGAGCAAAAAATATGTCGTTATGAGAGATCGTGCCTACACAGACATACTCATGTACAGCAAGACAGACGTGGTGAACTTCATCTACTCACAAGATTTCATACCAATGATGTCGGTTGATCACTTCATGGTAATCAACAAGTTCAGTAATGACAAAGAGTTCATCGAGCTCTCAAAGTAATAGAAGATGAAAAAAATCACTATTTTACTACTTACAATGTGTCATATATCTGATATGAACTACATCATGCGTAAAATCTTTTAAACTTTCTTCTCAAAGAGAAAAAGATCTGTAAGCTAACGCTTAACAAACCTTTTGACTCTCTTTTGGATCATAAAATCTTAAACGGTGCCCGGGAAAGAAGTCTTTTCGACAAATACATTTTTGTCGCCATAAAAATGTTTCTCCGACCGCCCCTCGTGGTTTTTCTTGCTAGAAAAATATCACTGAGGTCTTCAAGTCCTTACGAAAGCTAACGTCTCACGACGTGATTTACTAATCAGCAGGTGGCTTTCTTCCCGGGCACCATACAAAAAGTAACATCTTTAGATGTTACTTTTTGTATGGTGCCCGGGAAAGGACTTGAACCTTCATGAGTTGCCTCGCTTGCTCCTAAGGCAAGTGCGTCTACCAATTTCGCCACCCGGGCGTATTTATTTTTTATACTTCACCTTAACTTATTCTGCCACAAAATTTTCGAAATTAGTTGATGTATGCAGTGCAATATTGACTAATTAGCATTCTCTGCTTGCTAGCTCCGAATATCTTTGGAGCTAGCTTAAGAAAGTTATGTCTTGAGCCAAGCTTCTCGAGCTACCCGGGCAATATGTAAAGGAAATGAGTGTGCCCTCAGTAGGGATCGAACCTACGACCGTCTGCTTAAGAGGCAGCTGCTCTACCAGCTGAGCTATAAGGGCATGGAGAAACAACGAGAACGCGGTAGTAACGAAGAGAAACTCTTCAAGAGTCAACTGACTGTTGCAATTTGCCAGCTGACTATGACGGCATGGAGAAACTTTTTTGGGAAAAACTTTACCTCTTAAGATTTAGTTGACTACTTTAACTACTTTAATTTGCTAGCTGAAACATAAGGGTAAGTAGTTGCTATTCTACAATATTTTTGTTAAAAAGACTAGCAGTCTGTAATATTTTATGACTTTATAGTATACTAGCAGTGCTAAAGACGAACAGAAAGTGATCAAACGTTGGGGAATAGTGAAGCTCATTACATAATAAATACATGGTGCGGTGGCTCGAGAAGCTTGGCTTCGAAGACATCCGTAGTTACCAAACGAAGGAGGCTAGTGATCAAACGTTGGGGAATAGTGAAGCTCATTACATAATAAATACATGGTGCGGTGGCGAAGTGGTTAACGCTTCGGTCTGCAAAACCGACATTCGCGGGTTCAACTCCCGCCCGCACCTCAACATATCAAAAGCGCAACCGATGGTTGCGCTTTTACTTGAAGCGACGTATCACTTCAATTGAGGTCAACCTTTTATTCGAGGTGATCTGTCTACACCCCCATTTGGTTTTCTATACATCGCAATGACTTCATTCAAATCCCTCTGATCTGCATCACTAAGCTGATTTGTAACTACTTGCCGGAGTGCTGGCTGATGTCCAGGCTCTACCCTAGCAAGCTCAATTCTTTCAGGTGCCACTCTTGGCAAATGCATTGCTTGATAATGTAAGGTGAATCCAATCCCCCTCTGACCAATCAGATCAAAGAAAAGTTGCAGACTAAGAAGTAGGGGTGGAACAATGAGGTCACCGTGTGCATTCATTCCGTACAGCTGACTCTCGAAGAAATAGACAGTTACTTGCTCTCCTTCATCAACTTGCAGTCGTGACATGAGTACATGTGTCAGCACCAAAAGTGGAAAAAGTAGAAAGGTTATTTGAGAAAGATTGAATGCAATAGAGGTGCTGCGAGATACTGGTATCACCAGTATCTGAGCGACAGAAAGCAGTCCACAAGTAAATGCCGAAGCAGCTATTGCGACCGAAATGGCAAGCATATATTTCTCTGACATACTTGGATTGAGTTTGTTTTTCAATACCCCTACCATACTACCCGCAAGCATCAAGCTTGACGTAGCTATCCCAAACCATATGTAGGGAAGCACTCTTAGGATATAGTTGGTCATGTCAGATGCTGTCGGCATTCCGTACTGACCAGCATCATTGTAGAAGGATGACTTGAAGAAAATATACTCAGCAACAAGAAACAAGAGAAACCCAAGTATCGATCGAGTAACTTTACCATGACGGATGTCTTCTACTGTTTTTTGCATTTTGACGATACGCGCAACATAGAGTACATGCACGAAAGCAAGGACACCAAAAAAAAGAATACCAGAAAGGAAGTTCCAGATCAAGAGACCAATTCCAGCAATAAGTGCCGTCACAAACAAGAAACCACCACCACGAGATTGTTCAGACATGATACACCCCCTAAGTTAGTTAACGAAACTCTCAAAGAGCAAAGACACTACCCACACTACAGTATAAAACTGTACACTGCTTTGCAAAGACCATGATATGCTCAAAGTGTGGATACTACTATTTTTTATAAAAAAGACTTTGAATCTCATCCACTTCTCGCAAGACTTTTGCATTTATTTGATGTGCCTGACATGCTCTATATTCGCGGCATATTTCCAAAAGTGACAACAGATGAGAGAGGGTTACTACTTCCTCGTATACTTACTATCGTCGGATCGCGAGATCATAGTAGATACGCAGAAGAAGTCATATCTCATTTGATTTCCTCACTTTCCGGATATCCTGTTATTATCGTCTCTGGACTAGCTCTCGGTGTTGACACTCTCGCTCATAGAAATGCGCTTGATAATAAACTTCTCACCATTGCGATCCCGGGTAGTGGCCTTTCATCAAAAAGTATCTATCCAAGAGAAAATGAAAGGCTTGCCGATGAGATTCTCTATTCGCACGGATGTCTTATTTCTGAGCATCAAGATGACACAAGAGCCGCCAAGTGGACTTTTCCTTCACGTAATAGAATCATGGCAGCTTTCTCTGATGCAGTATTAATCGTCGAAGCGAGAGAAAAATCGGGAACTCTCATCACCGCGAGACAAGCCTTAGAACTCGGCAAAAATATTGGCGTTGTCCCCGGCTCTATTTTTTCCGACTATCTCAAGGGTTCGCATGCACTCCTCCGTGACGGAGCGACACCGATACTCGAACCTTCGGATCTTTTTGATCTCCTCTCACTGAAACAACTCGGAGATGGGAATGAAGTCACGCAAGATCTTCCACTACTTTCTGATTCACAAAAAATACTCTTTGATTTATTAGATGCACCACTACCTAAAAGTGAACTCCTTGAAAAATCAAAACTCTCGACGTCTGAATTTTTAGTTGCCCTGACTACACTAGAAATGCTCGGACTCGTTAAAACAAGTCTACATGAAATAAGAAGACTTTTTCCATAATCATTTGTCATATAAGCTTTTTTATGGTATAACTTGTTTATAGAATCAAGAAAAAATATATTTAATTTCTCATTCCCTTGTTATACTAATCCTCAGTAAGCAACAACTTTTTTATAGTATTATGAAATTACTCATCGTAGAAAGTCCATCTAAAGCGAAAACTATCGGGAAATATTTAGGTCCTGAATATGAGGTTCGGGCGTCTATTGGACATGTACGAGATCTTCCTAAATCAAATAAAAAAGCTGTCGATATCGAGCATGACTTTACTCCGCATTATGAAGTTTCCGTTGGGAAAGAAAAGGTTATCAGTGAACTCAAATCTCTCGCTAAGAAAGCTACCGAAGTCATACTCGCGACTGACCCCGACCGAGAGGGTGAAGCTATCGCTTGGCATATTAGAGAGGTGTTAAATGAACCGACAGCAAAACGTGTTGCCTTTCATGAAATTACCGAGAGTGCTATCAAAGAAGCTCTTAAACATCCAAGAGAAATAGATATGCATCTCAAAGAAGCGCAGGAAGCTCGTCGAGTGCTCGACAGGCTCGTTGGTTATGATCTCTCCGGTATGATATGGAAAAAGGTGCGCTATGGTCTTTCGGCTGGACGCGTACAGTCACCAGCGCTACGCATCATTATGGAACGCGAACGCGAAGTCCGAGCCTTTATTCCTGTTACCTATTTTGAAATCGTTGGTGAATTTGAAACTATCGGTAGAATGAAAGAAAGTAAAACATATACTCTTATTTTAGAGTGTGAAGAAAAACCGACCGATGAAGAGCTCGTGAACAAAATTTTACACAAAGGTATACATAATGTCTGGCACATTATTTCACTTGAAACACAAGAAGTTTCAAGGTTACCGAAGGCTCCTTTTACTACTTCTACATTACAACAGACTGCTTCTACGAGGTTCGGCTTCGCTCCGTCTCGAACCATGAGCATCGCACAAAAATTATATGAAAAAGGTCTCATCACCTACATGCGCACCGACTCGACAACACTTTCTTCTCAAGCGCTTGGTGATATTGCCACGACTATTGAGTCACTTTATGGCAAAGACATGCTCTCTGTCAGAACCTATAAAACAAAATCAAAAAATGCACAAGAGGCTCATGAAGCAATTAGACCGACCAGTGCCGGCACTACTCAAGGAGGCATAACTGATGATGAAAAAAAACTCTATCGTCTTATTTGGGTACGAACTATCACTTCACAAATGAAAGAAGCAAAAATAGCTCGAACGAAAGTAATTGCAAATATCGATGGTGGAGGTATCCCCGATTTTTCTATTGTTGGATCTATGCTTATCATCCCTGGGTGGCTTTCTGTTGACACCGAAGCGCGCGGCGAGGACGTAGAACTTCCCAAGCTTGCCGTTGGCGATGAACTCAGCGTTAAAACTATCAATAAGATAAAAAAAGAGACGCAACCACCGAACAGATATACCGAAGCAGGGCTCATTAAAGAGCTTGAAAAACGTGGTATTGGTAGACCGTCTACCTACGCGTCTATCATTGGTACCATACAAGAACGTGGCTATGTCGACAAACAAAATAAAACACTTTTCCCAACAGATACTGGTGAAGTAGTGATATCATTTCTTGAAAATAACTTTAGTAACTATATTTCAGATACTTTTACTGCTGACATGGAAGATAAACTCGATACCATTGCTGAAGGGAATAGTACATATGTTAAAATTCTCACCGATTTTTATGGACCATTTGCGAAAGAATTAAAAGAAAAAGATAAGCTTGAAAAAGCAACCAATTTAGGTGATGCACCTCCAGAGCTTCATTGTCCACTTTGTGATAAAAATATGGTTATTAAACTCGCTAAAAATGGTAAGTTTTTTTCTTGTTCAAACTATCCAGAATGTTTGGGGGCAAGAAAGCTAGACGGAGGTGTCATGGAAGGTCCGAAATCTCTTGGTCGCAAGTGTCCAAAGTGTGGAGACGTAACTGGCAAGAATGGTGGAGGAGAACTTATGAAACGAGAAGGGAAATTTGGTAAATTTATCGCCTGTTCAAACTATCCAAAGTGTAAATATATAGAACAAGATGAAGAGGAACGCAAAAAGAAAATGACAGGCGTGACTTGTAACAAATGTAATGAAGGTGAGATGGAGGAGCGCCGAGGACGTTTTGGTATTTTTTATAGTTGCTCAAACTATCCAGACTGCAAACATATCATCAAGACGAAGCCGACAGGAAATAGATGTTCTTACAAAAAAGCTGACGGTACTCTCTGCTCCGAACTCATGATGGAAGGGACAAAGACAATTCCTGAACGCTGCTCAGACAAGACTTGTCCAAATCATAATCCTCACAAGCTAGCAGAGTCAAAATAAATCATCAGATTGTTCAGGAAAAGAAATGAATTACTTCATTTCTGTTTGTCTTTGTCGGGCGGAGCGTTATGAGCCGAGCACGGCGAATCGCGAGCCGGGGTCGAGAAATTATTTTTGTGACGACAAAAATAATATTCGTGACCAAAGACAATTCCAGAGCGTTGTAGTGATAAAGTGTGTCCTAATCATAATCCACATAAATTAGAAGAAAAGAAATAATTTTTCAAAATAATGCAGAATTTTTCTCAAAAAATTTCTATTGTCGTACGAAAAGATAGTGAAAATTGAAGACTACTAAATAGTATCTCACATATTTCTGAGTACTTTGGAAAAAGTTTTCACATACTTTTGATGCTGGCAACTTTTTTGAAACACAAGATAAAAAAAGTACTTATGTAAAAGCCAGTGCCCGATAGTTATTTTTATTGACACTAAAAATAAAATACGAATACTACTCATGTCTACGAAAAATTAAACAACACTACTTGTCATGTCATTTACAAAAGCAATCAATTTAAGTTACTAGTTTCATCTTTCTTCATCAATGTAAAAGTACTTATTGAGTGTAAACTTTTTTCTGTTGCTATAAATAGTATCAGTAGAAAGCTTGCTTCTTTACTAATTTTATTATATTTTTCTTTAATTTACATTAAAGATATTTTTTATACTTAAAATTTTAAGAATAACTTAACATCATGGGTTTAATATGGTATTCTTAAAAAATGGATACGTCAACTGAAAGAATATTTGAATTACTTCCCAAACTGACGAAAAATGACAAACATATCCTCGCGAGAGCTTGCGATTTTGCAAAAAAAGCACATGACGGTCAACTTCGCAAAAGTGGTGAGCCCTACTATAACCATGTCTTTGCAACGGGTGTCAATCTAGCTCGTCTACAAATGGATACAGAGACAGTGGTAGCTGGCATACTTCACGATGTTCTTGAAGATACGAGTGTCACTGATATAGAGATGACAGAAGAGTTCGGGGCTCATGTGACAGCTCTCGTTGAAGGTGTTTCAAAACTTGGTAAACTTCGCTACACAGGACTAGAGCGTCACGTTGAGTCACTTCGTAAATTTTTTATTGCTATGAGTGACGATATACGCGTCGTTGTGATTAAACTATGTGATAGATTACACAATGTACAGACACTTGAATATGTTGCTCCAGAAAAGAGGAGGCGTATAGCTCTTGAAACTATCGAAATACATGCGCGTCTCGCTGACAGACTCGGTATGTGGCGACTTAAAGCAGAACTTGAAGACGCTGCCTTTCCTTATGTTTATCCAAAAGAATATAGAGAGACGCTCGATCTCATCGAAAGTCTACCTCCCATATCAGAAACAGTGCTTGAGAAGCTAGTCAAAACTCTTGAGGAAGAACTTTCTGTATTTGATGTAGAGATAGAGCGCATTGATCATCGTGTCAAACATCTCTACTCCCTATGGATAAAACTAAAGAGATACCACATGGATATTACTAGTGTACATGACGTACTTGCCCTTCGTATTATAGTGCCAACTGTTGCAGATTGTTATCAAGCCCTTGGAGTCATACACGGTCTCTACAGACCTGTCCCGTCTCGATTTAAGGATTATATTGCAGCCCCAAAACCAAACGGCTACCAGTCATTGCACACTACTATATTTTTAGGAGATGGTGGCACGCTTGAAGTGCAAATCAGAACCAAAGAAATGCATCTCGAAGCAGAGTTTGGTATTGCTTCGCACTTATCTTATAAAGAACACGGTAAGAACAAACCAAAACTGAAAATTGAAGCTAAGTTTGGCTGGACAAGAGACTTGCTTGAGTGGCAAAAAGACGTAGAACATCATGGTGAGTTTATGAAAAACTTACGTTCTGATTTTTTTGAACATCGAGTCTTTATTTTTACTCCAAAAGGAGACGTTATTGACTTGCCTGATGGATCGACCCCGATAGACTTTGCGTATGCTATCCATTCAAAAATTGGTGACCGTATTGGAGGGGTGAAAGTAAATGGTCGCATGGTTTCGCTTAATGAAAAATTAAAGAATCAGGATGTTGTGGAAATAACTGTCAGGGAGAATGCTCAACCAAAAAGAAAATGGATAGACATGTGTCAAACCAACTTTGCAAAAAAAAGGATCAAGTATTATATCAAAGAGCACGGAGGAGTGATTGATAAGTTTTTGACAAAATAGTAATTAAACTTAGATTATTTAACCAAATATTATTCTGGTGAAGGCTGGAATCCAGTATAAATACTTATTTTATTTACCTAGTAGCTAATAAAAATTGGGCACTTTGTACATTGGGACGAATCTTTCGTAGCAGAGCTATTCCCCTCGCACGCTCCGCCGTTGCACCTGCGGGATATCTTAGGTGCTACGCACAAGAGTATGTTGGGAAACCTTCGGTTTCCCAACCCTTCCACATCGGAGCACTCGCAGCTCTGCTGCGAGTGCTCCGATGTGGGTTACAAACAACTTAAAAAAACTCATGAGCTGACGATTAGCCTCTAGTGTAACCTTGCCAGGCTGTACACTGTGCCGAGAAAAGAGCGAACTCATTTTTCTTTTGAAAAATGAGTTCTTTACGGAAAGTATCGCGTGAAAAAGGAATTAATTTTACCCCGCTAACCCTACTTCAAGTATTTGTAAGTCCGTACCTAGTCTCACCTCTATATTTTTCCCCTCTAACACTTCTTTGCTATCTTTATACAAAAGTGTTGCCATATATTCATTGTCATCTGCATAAATTGACACATCAAAAAGAACTATAGTCTCCAATATTTCTTCTGAAGAAAGGCTTACACCTTTCATTTTACTTATCATCTTTCCTGCTTCATTATGTATTTCTGTTTTATTTGCAAGGAACTTACTGTAGAAAGCTCTTATTTTCGGTAAAGCATCTTCAAAGGGACTGTCCGTTTTTGGCACACTTAAGATTATTTCTTCTGGAATTGATAAAGTTGTTTCATACCAACTCATGTCACCATCTTTTTTAAAATCTTTTTCTTGTAACATGCAATTTTAGAGTGAGAAATTTTTGATATTGTACAAATCTTCTTCTTGCTCGTCATTTTTTACTTCTTGTCGACTACGGTCATCAAGCCCTGGATGAGAAACTACTTGATTTAAGGTCATCTGCGCAACTTCTTCTTTATTAGTAGAAAACGCTTGCTCCTCGGTGATAGGCACTGTTGTAACAGTAAATAGTTCAGGAACAAGTACTTCTGGAAGCCCTTCAAAAATTTCTGTACTGAGTGTAGTTGGTATTGCTTCTGAAATTATTTCTACTTGAGCATGAGACATCTGCACAGTCGTTTGTGACTCAACTATCTCTTTCATTTCGACTTCAGAATCAAGAGACATCTGCGAAGCGATATCTGGAACAATAAGAGCCGATGTAGTTGTGTCTGAAGATATTAACGGAACAATATTTTCTACATCAACCGTAGTTGATATCATTTCTGCGGAAAGTTTTGGAATTACGACTTCTGGCGCAACTATTTGCATTAGTGTTTGAGTGAGTGCAGGAATAAGTGCAGGAATAAGTGCAGGAGTAACCGATGATAGAGAAGTAAATGGCTCCCTCTCTTTTCTGGGCATGTACTCCGTAGCGTTCGCCTTGAGGTTTTCTAGATTTTCTTCACGTATGGTATCAAACATTCCTTTATGATTTTTTTGAGTTCCAGCTTGTTTAAGGAGAAGTGATAGTGCTAAAAATTCGTCATGGGAAAAGTACTCGATGAGTATCTTACCACCTTTCTCACGAGGTTCGATTTGCACTCGTGTTCCAAGAGCTTCAGCGAGCTTCTCTTCTGTATCTACTACCTCTGGAGTCATAAAAAGGCTCTTCTTGCGAATTTTTTCAAAGGCGATAGTGCGTGCTATTTTTTCTGCTTCACGGACCGTCATTTTTCTGATGAGCATTTCTTTAAAGAGAGTAATTTGCTCTGCTGGTCTATCGATAAGCATGAGAAGTGGTCTGGTATGTCCTTCAGTGATGAGTCCTTTCGAAAGAGCGTCCAGTATATCTTGTGGTAGCATCAGTATACGCACGGTGTTAGACACATATTCACGACTCTTACCTACTTTTTTCCCCACATCAGTCCATGTCAGTTTGAATTCATCTGCAAGACGCTGGAAACTTTGAGCACGTTCTACGGCATTAAGGTCTTCACGCTGAAGGTTTTCAATGATAGCAAGCTCGAGCATTTCTCTATTATCGTCACCAATACGTACCACGACAGGCACTTGAGAAAGACCAGCGAGACGTGAGGCTCGCAGACGTCTTTCACCAGCAATGAGTTCGTATCTAACTGAAACGCTACCGTTTTCAAGAAGTTCTTCTTTACGAGAAACAACAAGTGGTTGCAATATTCCATATTGACGAATACTATCAGAAAGTTCTCGAAGTCTGTCTTCGTCAAACTCACGGCGAGGTTGGTATGGGTTGGGAACTATCTTATCCACCTCTATCCAAAATATTGCATTCTGTATTTTCGTATTTTGCGGATTCATAACTTGTTTATTGGTACGAGTATACCATAAACTTTTCTTCACACTTGTGTATTTTTTTGCTATCATTGCCATATGCTTATCCTCTACACTAAAGATAACTGCCAGTATTGCGAAAAAGTCAAAGATACTTTTTATTTACGAAAAATATCATTTGAGGAAAGAAATATTAAAGAAGAAAAAAATTTAGATGAAATGCTCGCTCACGGAGCTCGTACCATACCTTACCTTGTCGATACAGCCGCTAATGTACACATGGGCGAATCTGAGGACATTATTGCATATGGTCTAGAAGGAAGTTTTTAAACTAAATACTGCTAGAAAAAATGAACATTTTGTGTCTCATTTTTTACATTGTGCTGGAAGTGGGGCTTGGCCACAGATATTTTACTCGTCACCACTTGTAAAATTCCTCGACCCCGCCTCACTCGTTTTTCTTACTAGAAAAATATAGTTCCGACATTCAAGTCCGACACGATTTGCTAATCAACAGTTCACTTTCTCTTCAGCGCACTTAATATTCACTACGTTTATATTTCGGTGCCGAAGGTGGGACTTACCTCTCGGCGTTGTTTGCCTCGAAACCTATAGTTGTTCTTCACAAGTTACCTTGGTCTCACGGCACGATTCGCTAATCGCTCGCGGTTCAAGTCCTACTTACAAGCTCATAGAAGAGTATTTAGACAAACTTATTCCTAAACCTCGTATCTTCAACAAAGCACTGCAAACATATATTCATTACTACAACACTCAAAGAGTACACTTTGGAATTCAAATGAATCACCTCGGCCTGAAGGCACGAGGTGTCAGTCCTAGTTACAAAATACAAACTAAGACAAGTGCATACTAATGCACTCCGGCCTGAAGGCGCGGAAGAATTCTTTAGATTAAAAACACCGGAATAAATGCTGAGGTGTTCTCAAGGTGTTGATTAGACTACGTAATCATTAGACTTGTTCGGTAATAACTTCTCAAACACATTCCCACCAAATTTTCATATTTTAAAACTACGTACGTAGGTGGAAATTCCAGAGTCCAGCAC
>JAYTSG010000057.1:0-7487 GCA_043745785.1 bacterium
GGGAGTTAAAGACAATGTGAACAACCTCACACTCTGGTAGACAGAAGGTCATGTATCAGGTCATACCCTGCAGTCTCTGCTGCAGGGTTTTTGATTCTAAAATACTTTTTCGTGGTCGTAAAATTACCATACCAGAATTTATTCTAATATTTTCAAACTTGATTCCATTTGAAAAATAAGCAAAATTGCCGATAGTCCCTCTAGTAGTTAAAACAAAATCACTTCTATTTAATCTACCCTTTCTTAAGATCTCATCTTTCTCCTTTGTAATAAACATATTCTCTTCAAAAGAAAAGGAATCATTTGGTACATTTTTGGTGTTCAAAAATAAACAAAATTCTGATTTAAAAAACTCGTTTTGCTTAGGATAATTAGAGCCGCGATCACCATCGAGTATTTCTACTGCTGATCTTAGTCTCATTTTATTCCATTGTGATTTATGTCCAGTAGTCATATTATTTTTTAGGATTAGCAATTTTCTTTACAGAATTATTGCCTTGCAATGACTTCATTTGAGCGATAGCGCTTTGGTTGAGCAAGAGCAACCTGTCACCTTGTGCAATTCCTCTCCTGATATATTCAGCATTTATGTTTTCCAAATTTGAGAGACTAACAAGCTCATACACATTTGCATAATCACGAATATTACCCTCTTTACGTTTGTCTTTGTTGTGCTCTCGCCACACCGCTGCGGTCATACCGAACTGTGCCATATTCAAAACATCTGCTTCATTTGCATAAACGATACTCGCATCCTTTTTTGACAGTGCTTTTGGTAGAACTATGTGCTCCTCGATAGCATCAGTATGGATTTTGTAATTGATTTTTGTGAGCAATCTTTTCGCGTCCCAGCCGAGTGCAACTTTTTCGTTTTCTTCGATTTTTAATCTTTGGAACTCCTTGATGAGATACAGCTTGAACTCTGGACTAATCCATGTCGCAAATTCAAAGGCAATGTCTTTGTGAGCAAATGTCCCTCCGCCATTGCCAGATCGTGATATAAGCCCTATTGCTCCAGTAGTCTGGATCCATTTTTGTGGAGACAAAACAAAACTATTTGATCCAGCAGTATTTTTAAACCCGTCGAATTCGACCAGTTTGAAATTAGGGTTATTTATATGCTCCCAAATACCTAAAAATTCAATAGTACTACGATTTCTCATCCAATTTTTGATAACGTCTGCTGTTGCTTCAGCATTTTTGTACCTTGCAATATCTGTCAATGAAATATAGTCATGTTCATTTTGACTAAAAGTATATATTTGCAAGCCTTGTGTATTTATTTTTTTCATATTATTTTTTAGAATTATTTTTCTCTGCATGTGCCAGTGCGCGGGTGGCAACTTCATCAAAATCAGTATCTTGTTTTGCTTCGGTATTTTTATATTCTACAAATTTCTGCTCAGCTATTTCTAACATAAGTTCATGAGATATTTTTCCAGCATCTTGCAAAATACTTCTATTATTGATATTTAAAAATCCATGGAGTTTTTCTATCCAGTCTGCCATCGTCATTTGTATTCTCTGCATTACCTGTCCTTCTGCAAATAACAGATATTGTTCGACCAGATTGTTGAGCTGTAATAACTCTTCTTCGGTCAGATAATTCTTAGCAATATACACTTCTTCTCTTGTTGGCTTTTCGCCACGAAAGTTTGTCAGTCCAATATTTTGCTTTGCGCTATCTATCCTATCTACTATTATCTCTGCCGCAGTATTACCAGTAATGGCGTAATGTACTTTATTCTGTACTGTTTTAAAAAATAAAATACTTGCGTCTGATGTAGGATCATAATCAACACTCGTCGCATAGATATCTGTAATCTTTCTATAAAATCTCTTTTCACTAGTGCGAATATCAGAAATTTTCCGAGAAAGTTCTTCAAAATAATCAAATGGTAGATCTGGGTTTTTGAGTCGGTCCTCATCCAGTACAAAACCTTTTGTTATATATTGCTTTAGTTTGTCTGTCGCCCATATTCGAAAAGCTATACCTTGTGGGGATTTTACTCTATATCCTACAGCTAATATCATATCTAAATGATAATGCTTGACAGATACTTCTTGTGTTTTCTCCTTTATCGCACCATGAATAGTGGTTCGTCGGAAATCCCGACATACCACTTTTTCATCAAGTTCACCTTCTTTAAAAATATTTAGAATATGTTCAGCCACTGTCGACCTACCTTTATCAAAAAGCGCTGCGAGTGTGTCTTGGGGCAGCCATACTGTCTCACCATCAAAACGCACGTCGATTTTGACATTCCCATTGTGATCTTTGTATATAACCAATTGCGAATTATTGTTTTTCATATTATTTTTTAAAATCAGAAGCTATTTTCCATACACCTTTTTCGCGAAAGGCTGGTATTGTCTGTCTGGCACCTTGATTGATGAGATTTGCGAGAGGGATAGCGTGTATTTTTGAATATTCTGAGAGCGTGATGATACTACTACCTTCTAAATAAGCAATTCTTTTTTGTAGACCTTCTGATAAAGCAAGATACATGATGTTCTCCATACTTTTGGTAGATTTACTTTCTCTAAAATCTTTGAATGTTTTGTAGTATAGATCTTTTTCCTTGTTGCGAATGATAATATTTGGATAGCCATATTCTTGCAATTGCATATTTATGAGTACGCGTCCGATACGACCATTTCCATCATTGAACGGATGTATAGTTTCAAATTGTAAATGGAACCAAGCTATTTTTTGAAAAATATTTACGTCTTGATTTGTCTTGTATTCGTGTAGTAGAACTTCTATCATACGTACAATATGTTCTGGTGCTGGTACCATATAAGATCCGATGCGGACAAACTCATATTCTTTCCTCCACCTGCCAGCAATACCATCGTCGATACCACCAATAAGTAATCCATGTAAAAACAATATCGTATCTTGATTCAGGATAATAGTATCTTTATTTATTTTTAAATACCCATATACCCTGGCTAAATTTTTTGCTTCAAACACTTCGCGTAATGAGTAATTTTTTGAGACTTCCAAATCAAGAAGTATTTTTTCTGTATCAGGGAGTGTTAAAGTAGAGTTTTCAATAGCATTTGAATTATATATAGATTCCACAAGTTCAACCTCTTCAATTATGCTTAAAAGCGACTCTTTACCAAAAAATAACTCTTGATATTTTTTTCTCAAATCTGTTATTTTTTTGTATTTTTGATTATTCTTTACCATAAATATACTACTTATAGTATACACTAATTACGATAAATATACAAATAAAACGTAAATTATGTCTTAATTCTGAGATAATTTACGTTTCTTATAGTATTTTCTTGAAATTTTGAATAATTTTTAACTCGAGATCATGCGCTTCGCCTGTCAATTTCAAAAACTCTGTTTGCAATTCTCTCATACTCGACTCGAAATCTTCTTGTAAAATTTCCTGCTCTACAGTACCGACATAACGCCCTGGAGTCAGTGAATACCCTGATTCTTTTATTTCATCTAGAGTCGCCACTTTGCACAGCCCTGCTATGTCTTGATATTTTTCTGTGCCTTCTTCTTCGCGATACCTACGCACGATATCTGCGATTTGCGCTATCTGATCATCGGTCCAGGTATTGTGCGCACGATCAAGTTCTGTATAAATATCTGTCGCATTAATGAAGAGAACTTTCTTTTCCCTCTCTGTGCCTTTTTTACTTTTATCAAAAAACCAAAGTGTGCAAGGAAGCGTCGCATTGAGAAACATGTTTGAACCAACGGAGATGATGACGTCCACAATGGAGCTTTCAATGAGTTTCTTACGGATTTCAAGTTCACTGTTACCAGAATCACTCGCACTATTTGCCATAACGAATCCTGCGCGACCTTTTGCGGAAAGCGTCGAAGCGAACATCTGTATCCAGAGATAGTTACCGCTAATGACATCGTTCTTACCAGTTATTGGTAATCCGTGATGATACCTACTATCTCCCTTTAATTTACTACCATCGATCACCGTCTGACCATTCTTGTCTTTACCTTTTACGTTAAAAGGAGGGTTAGCTAGAACATAATCGAACTTGCCGATACTGTTATGCGGGTCTTCATAGAATGAATTGGTTATCTCGATTCTTCCTGAGAGACCGTGAATAGCTAGGTTCATTTTTGCAATACGCACGTTGCCCTCTCCTTTTTCCTGACCGTAGATACTCACTTGATTCATGATTCCTTTATTCGCTTTTGAATGAGCGCGCACGAAGTTTGCTGAGGCAACGAACATGCCACCCGAACCACATGCTGGGTCATAAATACTACCACTGTATGGTTCTAGGATTTCTACTAGTAACTTCACGATTGATTGAGGAGTAAAGAACTCCCCACCTTTCTGACCTTCAGCTCTTGCGAACTGTCCAAGGAAGTATTCGTAAATTTCTCCGAAGGTGTCGCCTGAAACATTTTTTGGTATCTGGTCAAAGTTACGAAGTAAGACCAAAAGAAGCCTCGAGTTCTCATCTCCTTTACTTGAGAGGTTGGAATAGTTGGTTGGAAGCACTCCGGCAAGTTCTACGTTTTCTTGCTCGATGAGCTTCATCGCCTCGTTTATTGCTTTGCCGATGTTTTCACTTTCAGGAAGTGCGAGAAGATAATCATAGGAAGCTTTTTCTGGTACGAACACAACACCATTTGACTTGTAGTCCTCTGGCATAATCGGACGAACTCTACCAGTTGCAGTTGCTCGCTCTTTTTGTAAAGCCAGAGACATGACTTTGAACTTAACGTCGGCGAACTTCAAAAAGATGAGACCGAGAATCGGCTCCCCAATTTCATTGAGTTTTAGGCTACCATTTGCACGGAGTTGTTCCGCTGCCGCCCAGAGACTATTCTCTAGATATTGTTTTTGATCTGAAGACATACGTATATATTTCCAATTCTACCATTACTTTGGCATAAATAGAATTTGACGGCGGCGGTCTATTTTTATTAGCTGGCATCTTCTTTTAGGCGAGGTTTTGACTAAAAATAAAGCGCCCGATTGGATGGGGCGCTTTGTGTTGGTCGTACGGGGCGGGTGATGTCATTTGTCACGGAAGGCGAGAGAGGATTTCTTGCCCTAGCTTTTCGTAGAAGGTCAAATGGTCTTCCGGCATGACAACTCGGACTGAATCCGCTCCTTCCCGGTGGACAATGCAGACTGCGTGGAGATTTTCAGGGAAACCCTTTTCCCTCCAAGCGCTTGCAATCCTTACCGTGCCAACCACAAGGCTATCTTGCTTTATCTCGTAAACAGTGAGGCTGCCCAGAGGCTTCGCCGACAGTGTTTCAAGATTACTCGTAACTACTCTGTATGTGGCGCAAGCAAGCTCTCGATAATTTGGGAACATATACTCCTCATTTTTTTCGTTAAGACTTTTTCATACTACTTCATTATTTAAAAAAGTCAATAAAATTGTAACATATGTCGTAGAGTATTCTTTGTATAATTTCTTTGCTACAATTATTCTATGAAGTTTTATTACAAAACACCTATAGATTACTTTTTACTCAGTCTTGATGGGAAAGGGTTAGTGACAAGTGCTTCATTTGAAAAAGAAGAGGTTTGGACAAAGAATATGAGTGAGCTTTCAACTGGAGATCTAAGAGATGCGCTTGATGGGTATTTTTTGGAAAAGAAAAACATGTCAGTACGTTTTATCAGTAAAGAGGTAACGGGCACTGCCTATCAAAAAAAAGTATGGGCAGTAATCGCAAAAATACCTTTTGGAAAAACAGCTACCTATAAAGAGATTGCGACGATACTTGGCAATGAAAAAGCTTCGAGAGCTGTTGGTACGGCTTGTGGTAAAAATCCTATTGCGCTCTTTCTCCCCTGTCATCGAGTCGTGCGTACAAGTGGCGAGGATTTTAGTTACTCTTGGGGAAAAGAAAGAAAAGAGTGGCTCCTGAAATATGAGAGAGTATTGTAGTTTTCGAGTCTTTAGTTCTATTTTAAATCCATGTCTTCGATTTATTTTTGATTACCCTTTTTATCTTAAAAAGTAAAATTCTACCTCTAATAAAAGACGTATTAATATACTACAAGAAAATGTCTCGCCTAGAGCGAATACGTAAGTAGAATTCAGTGTCAAGCCTGATTTTGTTAAATCAAGAAAGATGCTAGGGGTTGTTGAGCTTTTAGTTAGGTAACTTTGCCGAGGAAGGGAACAGTAAGACGTACTTTACGAGTAGAGAGTAGACTTTTTTGATTGAAGGCAATGTTTTTTGTTGCTAGCTTGATAGTTTTGGTAGAAAAGGTTCCAAGCTCTTTATAAGTGCTAATACTTTTTGCTTTTTTGGTGCTACGTTTACCGCTCTCAAATGCAGCAACAGTGGCACTGCTAATAAAAAAGTGTACCCGCATTTCTTTTTCTAAATCTTTTGTGATGGCCTGTATCATTTCTTGATAACTCATTTTAAAGAAGGTACGAAGGCCTGTGAGCTCAGCATAGCAAACATTATGAGACCCCTCACTGACCTCTGGTGTGTATTTGCGAATGATGGCATGCATACGTCTCTGATAGTTAAGGGTGAACGGTGTCTTACCTTTGCTTACTACTTCTATTTTAATGATGGCTCGTTTAGTGAAAGACATAGTTGGTTAATATATTTTGTAAAATCAATATGATCACGAATTGTATTTAGACTAAGTATCTAACGATACTTACGGATGACTGCTTTGAGCACTGCTTCGATTTTAAATTTTGCTGTATCAGGATAAATTTTCTTAAACTTTTTATTGGCGGGAATAAGTACTGGTTTACCTTTTTCTGTACCTAAATATTTGAGTGTGTATTCATGGTCCACGAGAGCAACTACAATGTCTCCATTGCGAGGGACTTTGTTTCTTTCGACAAGAACGAGATCTCCTTCTAAGATACCAGCATCTTTCATGGACTCACCCATGACTTCAAGCATATAGGTACTCTTTTTTCTATCAATAAGGAAATCATCAAGAGACATGAGCTCTGAAGAAATGTCTTCTTCTACTGCGCTAGGAAAACCCGCTTGAATAGAACCAAGTCTGATGACGGTGCCAGTCGTAGCTAGAGAGAGCCTGGTACCATCTTTGACGAGGAAACCTTCTTCGAGCATTCTATGTACCCTATAGGCAACAGTATTTTTAGAAGCTACTCCAAAGAGATCTTTCATTTCTTCATATGTAGGCAAACAGTTATTTTCTATGTAATAGTTTTTTAATATATCTTCATCTTTCATTTTTTTAGTGTACTAGAACATTTGTTCTAGTACAAGGGCAATATGGGGATAAAGTATATCGTATTACAAAAGTAGCTTTCTGCTACTTTTGTAGAGGTGTGCTACCTTTTTACTTTATTTGTTCATTATATTAGGACCTCAATATAGGTGTAGAGATGACGAAAATTTTCTACCCATTGATCACACCTTGGAGTTTTTACAGAAAGTATATGCACCTTGTTTTACTCAATTCTTGAGCGTTAATATTGGAGTATAAGAATACATACAGGGTCGCGCACATAGT